>JBCBHC010000001.1:0-25418 GCA_038526075.1 Bacteroidota bacterium
TTCAAAACGGCATCAGAAAAACTAAGAGAAAAAATGTTAACGACTAGCCAACGAATAGAAAATCAAGGCATACAGCTAGGCAGGCGACAAGGTATGCAGCAAGGTATACAACAGGGTATACAACAGGGTATG
Organism: Bacteroidota bacterium; assembly: GCA_038526075.1. GTDB lineage: Bacteria > Bacteroidota > Bacteroidia > Cytophagales > Amoebophilaceae > JBCBHC01. The sequence continues at coordinate 133 of JBCBHC010000001.1, forward strand.
CAACAGGGTATGCAACAAGGTATGCAACAAGGTATGCGAGACAAGGCGCTAGCAATTGCTGAGCATATGCTCCACATCCTTCATATGGGTATAGATGCAGTGCAGGGCGCTACAGGTTTGTCCAGGCAAACATTGGAGAAGTTAGCCCAGAAGAGCTAGAAAGTACATTGGTATTCCCCAGACTTCCGCGAATGCATTACTTGAGATCCACACTCAATTGTTTTCGTACTCTGTCCACTAAAATCATCGCCTGAGAGTGAGACGGTGCCTCTGCATATAGGCGAATAATAGGTTCTGTGTTAGACTGGCGTAGGTGTATCCAGCCCTCTTCGAGTATCAGCTTGATTCCATCCTCAGTATGCATGGGATAGCCTGAGTACTGCTGGCGGATGCGTCCTATGAGTATCTCGGCACCTATACCAGGTGGCAGTGATATCTTCTCTTTAACCATGACATAGTTAGGATAAGTAGCCCGTAGGGCAGAGGCGGTCTGGCCGGTACGTGCCAAGTGCGTCAGCAGCAGCGCAATACCTACCAAGGCATCTCGACCATAATGCAGTGCAGGGTAAATAACACCGCCGTTGCCTTCACCGCCTATCACGGCCTGCGTAGCCTTCATCTGGGTTACCACGTGCTGTTCGCCTACAGGAGCGCTTGTGTGTTGCATACCGTAGCGTTCCGTAATGTCCTTGAGTGCTTGCGTAGAGGATAAATTAGAGACAGTATTGCCAGGTTTATGGCGTAGTACATAGTCCGCTGCAGCTACCAGCGTATACTCTTCCCCCCAAGGCGTTCCTGCTTCGTCCACAACTGCTAACCGATCCACGTCGGGATCTACGGCAAAGCCTATGTCATGCTCCCTTGTTGCCATCATCTCAATCAGCTCGGTTAAATGCTCGGGCAGCGGCTCCGGATCACGTTTGAATAGACCATTAGGAGTGCAATTTAGCCGCGTCATGTGCGCCACGCCAAGGGCACTTAGTAGTTGAGGAACAGCCCACCCGCCGGTAGAGTTGACAGCATCTATGACTACGCGGAATTGTCGAGACCGAATAGCCTTTACGTCCACTAGCGGCAAGGCAATAACCTGCTTGACGTGGTTGGCAATAGCATCTATTTCCTGTGTACGCTGCCCTAATTGGGTGGTAGATGCATAAACGTAGCCTTGTTGATTGGCCCAGGTAAGTATCTGCGTTGTGGCCGCAGCATCGAGCAACTCTCCGGTGCGGCTGAGTAGCTTTAAGGAGTTCCAAGTAACAGGATTGTGGCTAGCGCTAATGACAATACCTCCGCTGGCATTGTACCAAGGCACTGCCAAGGCAATTGTAGGGGTGGTGGAAAGTCCTAAGTCTACCACATTGATACCCATACTTTGTAGTACAGCACTCACCAGTTGGCCAACTATATGCCCCGAAGGGCGTGCGTCACGCCCTATGACAGCGGTTTGGTCACCAGGCTGCTGCTGCAGCCATTGCCCATAAGCCGTCGTCAGTGCCACAATATCCACAGGCGTGAGCCCATCGCCTGCCTGGCCACCTATGGTACCGCGAATACCGGAAATAGATTTGATCAATGGCATCTACTCGATAGTATTTGAGAATTTGCGTAATACGTTGAAGGTCAATTGGAAGCTGCTTCATGGCTTACAAATTCCTTCGAAGATCTATTCGTTGCCTGCACCCAAGTAGCGTTGCTTCGTCGAATAGTTTCCCTGCTGGCAAGGAGCTGAGAGGCATAGCTCGCTACCCCAAGCGTACTCTTTTTACCCCCATTTGTGTATTACAAACATGACATAAAAGTAGAAGCCAACAAAAGTAATGCAATGCGCTCCGACGACAATGTCGTCTCTAACTTGTATCCCTTGATCGCGCGCGATAAATTTGGAGCTTGTTTTACGGTTAATATTGCTCCATAAGAGTAGACTTGAGGTAATGCCGGAATAAATACCTGGAAATACTCAGCTGCCTGGTTGCAATTTTATCACCTCGGCTTACAGTTCCTTATTCGCAAGGAAAAGCGTTTTCAGGAAGTGAATACGCGGCACTCGCGTTTATTGTATACTGAAATAATTAGCCAGCTGGGCAGCTGTAATTGCCTACTTAATCCTTTTTTTATGCAAAATAGAGGCTTTGTCGTTCTCCTAACCACCATCATCTCGCTGCTTTGTGTCTACTACCTATCCTTCACATGGGTGTCTATGCGTGTGCAGCGCCAAGCAACGCTCCATGCTACAGACGAGCAGGGGCATATCGATTTTACCAAGAAGCAGGCTTATTTAGATGACCTCTGGAAGCAGCCGGTGTATAACCTGCTGGGGTTGCGGTACACCTACGAGCAAGTCAAAGAGCGGGAGCTGAGCTTAGGTCTTGACCTGCAAGGAGGCATGCACGTAACATTAGAAATATCACCGATAGAACTTATCAAGAGTCTATCTGGCGATAGCCAGGATCCTTCCTTCCTCGCAGCATTGAAACAAGCGCAACAGCAGTCTAATGCGTCGCAAGCATCTTTTACCACATTATTTTACCAAGCATACAGAGCGCAAAGTCCGGAAGGGAAATTGAGTAGTCTCTTTGCCACAGCTGCCAATCGTTCGTACGTTACTTACGAGTCCAGTAATAAAGAGATTCTTAAGTTCTTAGACAGGCAAATAGAGGGAGCTATTGACCGATCCTTTGAGATCATCAGAACGCGGATAGACCGGTTTGGTACTTCACAGCCCAACATACAACACCTACCAGGTACAGGTCGTATTCAGATAGAGCTACCAGGCGTCAGTAATCCTGAGCGCGTTCGCAAGCTCCTTGAGGGCGTAGCTCGACTCCGATTCTGGGAGGTATATGATATACAGGATTTGAGGGAGCCTCTACAAGCCGTGTATGAGTTGCTATCGTCGGAGCAGACAGCGACTAGTCCTGAGGCGAAGGCTTCGGAAGCCGCCTCCGATCAGACTACAGAAAGTACCACAGCATCAGTCGATGGTGCCGACCAGGCAGTGGAGCAACCCAAGGTGTACAGTGACAGTATGCCTCCATTTTTCAGCTCTCTGAAAGCGGGCTATGGATTTGTGTATTTTGTAGATGATGTGCCGGCTGTACAAGCGACAATTGCGCGTAGTGATATCAAGGCTTTGCTCCCCAACAATCTACTGTGGCTGTGGAGTGTGAAGCCGCAAATATTACAAGATGGTACAGAGGCGCTCAGTTTATATCCCGTCAGGCAACGACGAGGTGGGCAAGCGGCCCTGGAGGGAGACGTTATCACAGATGCGCGCCAGGAGTTCGATAGCCGCGGGAAGCCTGCTGTCAGTATGCAGATGAATAGTAGTGGGGCACGTGCTTGGAAGCGTGTTACCGCCAACAACATTGGGCAATGCATCGCCATTGCACTAGATGACCACGTATACTCCGCGCCAGTAGTCAATACAGAAATTCCCAATGGCAGCTCTCAAATCACGGGAAACTTCACGATAGAAGAGGCCAAAGACTTGGCCAACATCCTTAAAGCAGGCTCCTTACCTGCTCCGGTAAGAATTGTGGAAGAAGCCATCATAGGGCCTACCCTAGGCAAGAAAGCGCAAGCCCAGGGCATCGCCTCGATGCTCCTAGGGCTGGGATTGGTAGTACTCTTTATGGTGCTCTATTATGCTAAGGGAGGCTTTATCGCCAACATCGCGCTGCTCTTCAACATCTTATTTATACTAGGCGTACTAGCACAGCTCAATGCCTCCCTTACGTTACCAGGTATTGCGGGGATAGTGCTTACCATTGGAATGTCTATCGATGCGAATGTTCTAATATTCGAGCGTATCAGGGAAGAACTTAAGGCCGGCGCCCTTATGCGGGCTGCCATTAGCCGTGGGTACCAAAAAGCCTACAGCTCCATCATCGATGCGAATGTCACCACTTTCTTGACCGGAGCCATCCTCTACTTTGTAGGGCAAGGGCCCGTGCGTGGCTTTGCGACTACCTTGATGGTAGGGATTGTCAGCTCTTTCTTCTCGGCTGTGTTCATCACGCGCGTTATCATGAGCTGGTTAGAAGACTGGAGTAGGGAGGGCCGCTTGACGTTTTCTTTCTCTTACAGCAAAAATCTATTGAGTAGCCTTAATATCGATTTCTTGAAGCTGCGCTACTTAGCCTATGCGGCTTCCACAGTATTTATTGGGGCGGGGTTAGCACTTATAATGCACCAAGGTGGCCTTAATTTGGGCGTAGACTTTACTGGGGGGCGCTCCTTCGTAGTCGCCTTTAGCCAGCCAGTAGAACCTTCTGTACTCAAGACACAGCTGGCCGAACGCTTTGATGACCAGGGAACAGAAGTGAAGACTTACGGAGCTAACAATGTGTTGAAGATTACTACTAGCTACCTGGTTCAGGAAGAAGGGAGTGAGGTGGATGCCAAGGTACAACAGACACTCATCGATGGTATCCGAAACGTGACGGGGCTTACCTATACCCGCGACGTAGCGGCGATGCAGGAGCAGTCATTTGCCATTGCTAGTACGGCCAAAGTGGGCGCTACTATTGCAGGAGATATCAAGGCAGCGGCCAGGTATTCAATCTTGCTTTCGTTAGTCATGATCTTCTTCTACATACTTGTGCGGTTCCAGAAGTGGCAATTTGGGCTAGCGGCAGTTATCGCGCTATTCCACGACAGCTTAATCGTGTTCTCAGCCTTTGCCATTGCACGTGCTTGCGGTTACGCCTTCGAGATAGACCAAGTATTTATTGCCGCTATCTTAACTATCATTGGTTACTCTATCAACGATACCGTGGTAGTCTTTGACCGCGTCAGGGAGCGGTTGGGTAAGGGAGGCAAGGACAGCTTGCTGGAAGTAGCTAATCGTTCCATTAACGAGACGATGAGCCGAACGCTCATTACTTCCTTGACCACATTCATCGCCGTGTTTATCCTGTTTGTCTTTGGAGGTGAAGTGTTGCGGGGCTTCTCATTTGCGTTGCTTATAGGCGTCGTATTTGGTACCTACTCCTCCATCTTCATTGCTACACCACTAGTCATCGACTTCTCCAGGAAAGTATCCGGGACGGGGCTAAAGAAGAAGTCATGACTTCTTCTTTCCTGGCAGAGTAAACTTAGCGTTTCAAGCACCGGTCCAGTTATGTTTCCCCAAAGTCCTCCAACTAGCAGCGCGGTGACGTTGAGGATGAAAGAACTCGCTCTGGATGCTGCTGCAAGAATTGCTTCCAGCTTGCCGGCTTAGACTGGAAATTCTGGTCCTGATAGGCATGGCATACCGCCACAGCCAAGGCATCGGAAGCATCGAGGAGGTCAGGCATCTGGGGAAGTTGCAGCAGATTGACGAGCATGTGTGCTACTTGCTCTTTGGATGCGTGCCCATTGCCGGTGACGGCTTGCTTCACCTTCCTGGGAGCGTATTCTGTGATGGGAACCTCACGTGCTAAGGCCGCTGCCATGGCTACCCCCTGTGCACGGCCTAGCTTAAGCATGGCTTGGACATTCTTGCCAAAGAAGGGCGCCTCTAGCGCTACCGCATCCGGCTTAAAATCATCTACCAGCGCTGAGACCCGCTCAAAAATTTTCTGCAACTTGAGGGCATGAGTAGTATAGTGGTGTAGCCTTATAACGCCATACTGCACCACATGTAGTTTGCGCTGGGCCTGCTTTACTACGCTGTAACCCATGACGGTGGTGCCGGGGTCTATTCCTAGGATGATGCGTTCTTGAGGCAAGGTGAGGGAGGCGCTTATTGTTGCAATTAAGGACTTTTCTTTGGCTCATAGAAAAACACCGAACAGCTCTTTACTCTACTGCCAATCTCACGCTCAGGAATGGTTGCGAAACCGCTGTTATCACTGATGTAAAACCACTTTCCTTTTTTCTTTATGTATGCTGTGTAGTGCCCGCCCGTGACGCTTCCACTATGATGAACAGCGCCTACAAGGCGGTAATTTCGGTCAGTCTCTTCACCAAGCAAGTAAGAAGCCTTTAGGGTAATCTCAAGCGCCTTGTTTACAGGGGTTGCTATTTTTTTGGATACAGATATTGGTCGCTTTTTATCATCAAGCACTATATCTCCGTGCTCATCTTGTTTCTTGCTGTAATCAGCTCTAACTAGCTTTATAGGGAGTAGGCCTTTGTGTAACCTGCTCATCCCACTTAAGCATAAAGAGACAATAGCCTGGTATTGTTTGCCATCTTTCCCGATAGACTCTTTAGTGCTTTTAGGCCTAAAGTAGTCATCCACTATTTCCTGCATCGTTGCACTCGTTTCCCAGGCGTGCGCTGGGATAGGCATTAGGAGAGGAATGGGACCTGGTGTTGCATCTGTTTTTTGCACTTTCCCTTCAGGAGAACTTTTGGTGGTTACCAACGTATATGAAGGAAAATCTAGCTTATTAGCCACCAAGGTGATGATTTCGCCTGCATCTCCTTGTGTACCTAAGGGTGTTGGCCAGCCTAAATCCTCTAGGGCGTTAAAGAATTCGCGGGCAGCGCTAGAAGGTACATCTCTACCAACATTGATGCTATCTACCATTTGCTTTCCAGCACGAGCTAGCTGCTTACGGGCATGAATAGCTTTATAATGCTGCACTTTCTGCTCCGCAGTCGCGTTTTCTGCTACTTTGCTTTCTACAAGCTTTTCATCAAAGAGATCTACAAACATTGCCAAGGCTTGCATAGCCGAATTGACATAACACGTATTGCCCAGATTGACTATTCCACCGGGGCTGTCGGGATCTCTAGGACGAGGTAGGGGACTACCAGGCAAGAACAGATCATCACCAATCTTACCGTCGTTACGAGGATCTCTGGTGTCTGGGTTGCTGCATTCATTACAAGAGGAGATCGCGGCGAGAAACAAGCCACTATAAGTCATGAGCACAACAGTACTCCTTGTTGAGAAGAGGGAGGCTTGCATGAGAACTGCCTTGAAGCGAGGGAAATCAATACTCAAATGTAGCGTATGGCTTGGGATTGGCAACATAGCCTCGTACCTATTTAGGTCTTGAGGTAATCCCTGGCGGATTGAGAAAAGTCAGCCACAGACTATGGACTCTAGGAGAAACTACAAAGGTAGCTGGCTGAATAAACGAACGGGTGTGGTGATGAGTGGACTCGAACCACCGACACACGGATTTTCAGTCCGATGCTCTACCAACTGAGCTACATCACCTTAAAAAATACGGAGCGAAATTAGGGAATTCGCGTTGCTGCCACAACTAAAGACATAATTGCTGATACACACTGTTTCAACACATTGCCTTGCACAAAGGAGTCGCTATCTCAAATATGCATGCCGCGCCTCGGGGTAACCCTGCTTGTTTTGTTCCAAAAGCTATACCTTTATGCGTCAGTGTGACCTACACAGCTGATAAGCCTTAACTCCCTAGACGCTTGTTGTTAAACCGCCGATTTGCCCGCACCAAGGCGCTACAAAACCTATATGCATTCTATGTAGCTAAACGGGCTAATCAAGACTATGCGAAGAAGCAGCTACGAGAGCTGCTCACGCCGCACGTGTTCGAAACGGTGCTGCCATCTCCAGCGCAGCTTAGCCAAGAGCAAGAACAAGCGCAAGCATTACTCTCGAAAGTATTGAGTAACCCTCTCGCTAAAACCGAAGCGCTTATAGCAGCCTCCAGCCAGCATCGTGTACAAGCCGCGGTACAGGAATCCCTAAATAGCTACAAGCAAGCAATGGCTAAGGACGAGGAACACCTACGGCAGGGATTCCGTGAAGCCATTAGAGAAATAGACCAGGCTAGTGCGCGTGTTGTGCAGCTATTAGTGGCATGGGCGCACGTAGCGCAGCAACGGGCAGACAAGCCAAGACTACGCCAAGCAGCCAATCCTACTCCCACGCTAGGCCTCCATCAGAATGCCACTTTACAGTGGCTACAGACTGACCCGGCTTGGGCACAACATGTACGAACGCACGCAGCAAGCTGGACAAAAGACCAACACTTGGTGGAAAGCTGGTATCACCAGTTGATAAAAAAGGATCCACAAGTAACTCGCCTCCTCACAGAGGCACCAGAGCAGTTATTAACTTATTTGGTAGACAATATTATCTGGAAGCAGACGCCTATTCAAGACTTTTTTGAAGAACATTACTCGGGCTGGTTTGCGCATCAGCATATCGTCAAAAAGATGTTGCGAAATACCCTGCGTGCAAAAGCACAGTATGGTGCCAAGGACAGTAAGTTATATTGTCAAAGTGTGGCAGCGGAGGCGAGATCCTACCAGGAATTTTATGCTTCTTTGGTAGAAGAGGCATTGACGCGAGATGCACACATAGAAGTAGCCATTGCACAGCACGCGAGGAACTGGTCTATTGACCGCCTAGTGCTCATAGACAAAATCATCATGAAGTTGGCCGTGTGTGAGATGTTGTATGCTGAAGACGTACCCACGAAAGTGACTATCAACGAATACATAGAATTATCCAAGCTGTACAGTACCCCTAAGAGCAGCCAGTTTGTTAATGGGCTTTTGGATGCAGTAGCCCGCCAATGTAATCCTGCGAATAAATCATAGGTTCCAAGCGTCATTGACACATGACGAAAAAATCTACTAACACTACTATATCATTTGTGAGATTAGTCTGGAGTATTCCAATAAGTATCTCGCTTGCGTTAGCTCAGGGGATAAGCCTCGGGAGTAAGCTCGCTGTCAGCGTCAAAACGTATATAAGACGTGTCAACAAGTCTCTGGTCTTTTTAATAGATTCCGATATGCACCAACCCGATCATACCAAGGCGTCAAAAGCTTGGGGACTTAAGAGTCTCTGGAAGGGATTGCAGCTCACGTGGAAGCATTTTGCACAAACACTTCGCCGGCGTCGTTCGTCTGCAGACATCACTCAGCCCGACTACTTCCAGCAGCCAACAGGGGCAGTTACGTTACAGTATCCGCGTGAGCAACCAGTAGTACCCACACGCGGCCGATATAAGCTGCACAACGAGATAGACGACTGCATTCTGTGCGATAAGTGCGCTAGGATATGTCCCGTAGACTGTATAGAGATCGAGTCTATCAAATTCCCTGTTCCTATTGGTAAGACAAGCAATGGAATGACTAAGCGGCTGTATGCGGCCAAGTTCGATATAGATATGGCTAAGTGTTGCTTCTGTGGGTTATGTACTACAGTCTGCCCTACAGAATGCTTGACGATGACGCCTGAGTATGACTACAGCGTATTTGACTTGGCAGAGCACAAGATCTCTTTCGCCAACGCCACACCTCCTAAAGAGGCTGCTTCTCAATGCTGAACCTTAGGGAATGCTCCTTTCGGGGAGAGTAGTGGCCGCGTGAACACTGGATTAACCGATACTTCCCTAATTGGTGTGCTCAGAGAGCGCTTCGTGCAGCGTTGCTTTGGTTTGCGCCCCGATCATCCGGGCTACTTCTTGTCCATCCTTGAAGATGATCACAGTAGGTACGGTCTTAATGCCATACTTTGCCGATGCCGCTGGATTCTTGTCTACGTCTAACTTGCCTATAGTAAACTTCTCAGCCACCTCCCCAGCCAATTCATCGACTACAGGCGTGAACATACGGCACGGTCCACACCACGTAGCCCAAAAGTCCACCAGCACTGGCTGTGTGCTTTGTATAGTCTGGTCGAAGTTAGCATCTGTAATTTCTAGCGCCTTACTAATATTTTTATCGTTCATATGAATAGAGTAAACGTTGATGATGTACTGTGCGTGACTTTAACTAGCCCCTGTTTCTTGTGTGATCCTCGCTAGACTTCCTACCCAGCTTCGGTTTATTGTACTGCTATTAGTATCCAGGTGACTAATTTGCCGTGCGAAGGTAGTACTTTCTTTGCAACTGCCTCAGCCGTGTGCAATACGTTGATCAAAGACTCGTTAATGTGTAAACGCAGAATTATGGTTGTGCAGGACGTAAAAAAACGAGCGAATATAAAAACGTGAGCAGACAGGAAGAGGCAAATAGCTGTGGAAAAGCATCTACGTACTAGTTAGGTGCTTTATTAAAGTGTTTGGGTGGAAGAGAGCAGGGAGAGAGAGCATTACCTTACCTCAAACTTAGGTTGATATATTATTACAAAGCTGACTAGACAATCAAGTCTTTTTGGTCATCCCAAGCTTTTCCCTGAGCAAAGCAAAAGTACTGTCGAAGCATTTCACAGAGTGTACATAGTCTGAAAGACATTTTGAAGTGCTTGTGGGCCATACTCTGTACCTCCTATAACCACGACCTCAGTGGACTCCCTTCATCTATCTGCTGATGTGCTAGGCTTTCCACCAAAAGGCTTTAAGTAGATAGGGACAGCACTAGCCAGGTCTTCAAAGATACCCTGCTGGAACTTTTTCTGTGCTAGCTGGCCGATAGACTGTGCTGTAGGCGTAACATCTTCTACAAAAGATGCATTGGAATGGCGCATTAAGAGTGGCCTGCATTTGGCTGCGCCATCTCCAAAGAACAGGACAGGAGTATGCTGTAGATATGCTTGGAAGCTTGCGTCGTCAACAACCATAGCGCAAAGCGGCATGAGCACGCGATCCTGTGCATCTACAAGCATGCAATATACTTCCATACGCCTCGCATCGATCATGGGACATCGCAGTGCTTGCTCGGTATTGTAAGGCTGTATCCCATGTGCCATGGCCGACAGTGTGGGAATGGCTATCAATGGAAGCTCTAGTGCATAGCAGAGTCCTTTGGCAACAGAGAACCCTATACGCAGGCCCGTGTAGGATCCCGGTCCGTTAGATACTGCCACAGCTTCTAGGTCTTGAATTGTGCGTGCGCTTATCGCCAGCAAATGTTCTATGGTCTGATGTAGCATCTCAGCATGAGAGTTAGCTACATACAGTGTCTGGGTGGCCAGCAACTGTGTTTCGGTATGTAAGGCTACAGAGCATGTACGTGTGGCAGTCTCTATGCTTAAGATTAGCGACATATGGTAGGCATAGGTTATAACAAGCTGTGTGAGCAGAGGTGTAGAAGAAGGCGGTACTTGAGCGGAATTATGCACAAAGGTAGTACTCTCTAAGCGCCCTGTGCCTCCTTGCAAAAGGAGGGGCTGACCGCGGGCCGGGACGGCAAGCGGGCGCATAGTCACATTCTCGGCGACACGTCACTTTTGGACGTCATGGCTAACACAAAAGCGATGCCATGTGCGCCGGTTATGTATATTTGTCAGCCCTAGCACATCACACACTGTTTATGAGAATTATTATCAGCGGAGGCGGCACGGGCGGACATATATACCCTGCGCTTACTATTGCAGATGCACTCAAGCGTCAAGATACTACCAATGAAATCTTGTTTGTGGGCGCTAATGGCAAAGCAGAGATGGAGCAGGTCCCCAAGGCAGGGTATGCTATTGAGGGATTGCCCATCAGGGGCTTGCAGAAAAACCGCATATGGGAGAATTTGGGGCTATTATTCAGGCTAGTGGCCAGCTTACGGAAGTCGAAAAGTATCCTCAAGCAATTCAAGCCCGATGTAGTAATAGGGACGGGCGGCTACACTAGCCTACCTATCCTTTACAAAGCAGCTAAGGCAGGGATCCCTACCCTTATTCAAGAACAGAATGCCCATGCCGGTCTAACCAATGAAATCTTGTTTGTGGGCGCTAATGGCAAAGCAGAGATGGAGCAGGTCCCCAAGGCAGGGTATGCTATTGAGGGATTGCCCATCAGGGGCTTGCAGAAAAACCGCATATGGGAGAATTTGGGGCTATTATTCAGGCTAGTGGCCAGCTTACGGAAGTCGAAAAGTATCCTCAAGCAATTCAAGCCCGATGTAGTAATAGGGACGGGCGGCTACACTAGCCTACCTATCCTTTACAAAGCAGCTAAGGCAGGGATCCCTACCCTTATTCAAGAACAGAATGCCCATGCCGGTCTAACCAATGTAGTCCTAGGCAGGATAGTGGACAAAGTATGCGTGGCTTACACCGACATGGAAAAATATTTCCCTGTTAAGAAGTTGGTCATTACCGGTAACCCCGTGAGAGACTCTATTCGGCAGCCACCAGCGGCGCAATCAGTAGCCCTCCAGCATTTTGGCTTAGAGCCAGGTAAGTGTGTACTCATACTAGGCGGTAGCCTGGGGGCTCAGAACATTAATAAATGTACCCTGAAGATGTTAGACGCGCTGGTGGAAGAGCGGATTCAGGTACTATGGTCTACAGGACCAGGATATTATGAGCATGTGCAAGCGCAACTTACTCCTAAGCAAAGAAAGTGGGTGCGAATTTATCCATTCATAGAAGAGATGGCGCTCGCCTATGCAGCTGCCGACATCGTGGTCTCGCGTGCAGGGGCGTTAGCTATCTCAGAGCTATGTGCTGCACAGAAAGCGAATATTTTTATTCCGTCCCCCAATGTAACAGCTGATCACCAGAGCAAGAATGTCAAACCACTGATTCAGCAAGGTGCCGCACTACTGGTAGAGGATGTTGAAGCACCGTATATACTGGACCAAGTGCTCCTCAAGTTAGTCAGCGACAAGGATAAGCAAGCCAAGCTTCGTAGAAACATGCGTCTATTCGATCGGCCCAATGCAGTAGCACATATTGTGCAGGAGATTGTCCGGCTCACCAAAGCGTAGTATCCCATGCTACAGTGCGAGTACATTTATCTTATAGGAGTAGGCGGCATTGGCATGAGCAGTATGGCCCAATGGTATCGTGCATTGGGAAAACATGTCTTTGGTTATGATAGAACTCCCACCGCAATCACTGATTACTTAGCTACGAAAGGCATCAAGATTGTTTTCAATACTGACGAGCAGCACATCCCCCAAGAAATCATCAAAAACAAAGCGGAGAGCCTGATTATATATACTCCTGCCATTCCTGTAGAGCATCCACTATTACGATATTTCAATCGCCATGGCTACCGCGTTTGTAAACGCATAGATGTACTCGAACGCATTACACAACGTTACAAGACAGTAGCGGTGGCTGGTACGCACGGAAAGACGATTACTACTGCGCTCGTATCACACATCTTGCATCAAGCAAACTGCCACATGGTGGCCTTCGTAGGCGGGGTTGTGAAGGGCTATGATGCTAACCTGCTCATGCATGGAAGCGACCATGAAGATGTCATGTTAGTGATAGAAGCAGATGAGTACGATCGCTTCTTCTTACGGCTACACGCCGACATATGCGTCGTTACTTCTATGGATGCTGACCACTTAAATATCTATGGGGATGTACAACAGTATCAGGAGGCATTCAGACAGTTTGTTGCGTCAACTCCTCCCTATGGATACGCTGTAGTTCACGAAGCAGTAGCCCGTAGAATAGGTATCCATCATATGCCTGGGTCCCGAGCCAAGTACTATGCGCTAGAAGGCAAAGAAATACGTGCAGAGAATGTCTGCGTTGACCAAGGGCTTGTCTGCTTTGACTATGTTAGCAATGCCGTACGCATCGACGGCATTCAGTTGCCTTTGGTGGGCACCTACAACGTAGAGAACACACTCGCGGCCATTACGACGTGTCATCGATTGGGCCTTGCGTCGGGAATTATCCGCGAAGGCATTCGTACATTCCAGGGAGTAGAGCGAAGGTTTGAATTCATCTTTCGTGACCAGCACACCGTCTTCATCAGCGACTATGCACACCATCCCGTAGAGATTACAGCTGCTTTGCGTGCTGCACGCGCCCTGTACCCGCATAAGCGCATCACCGCTGTATTTCAGCCCCATCTGTACAGCCGTACCCGAGATTTTGCCCGCGAGTTTGCGCAAAGCTTGGACTTAGCAGACCAGGTCTGCTTACTAGCCATCTATCCCGCCCGAGAGGAACCGATAGCTGGTGTAACTTCCGAATTGATTATGGATTACATGCAGGTTGCCGACAAAGCATTGTGTGCTTCGACAGAAGTCATCAACCAGCTTACCCAGTGGGGTAAGCCCGAAGTATTGATGCTGATGGGTGCAGGTGATATTAATAAGCTGATAGATCCGTTGAAGGCATTCTTGAGCACTTAATGTAACAGACACGGCAACTGTATCTGGCACAAAACCTTAGGGCTATTATCCTAGCGAAAGCAGAAAATACTGAATAATTGAGTGGCTGGGGGAGGTTAAGTGCCTTTATAATTTGTGACAGGGGTGCTACCTTCTTTTCTACCTTTCTTTTCTCTAGTAGCTAGCCCTTCTTTACGCTGATGTTATAGCCGGGAGGCTTCATCGCGCGATTTCTTCAGCATCTGCTCATAGGTATGTATCTCTGTTTCGTTCCAATAGGCTTTGTCTAGCTCATGAAACGCCCGCTTCATGATTGGAAAGTTGGACACGAGCTTTTCATAGGCTGGCTCAACAGTCTCTGAAGCATGCTTGAGATAGTAGTACCAGCACTCTGCGTTGCTCTCAAGCTCATCTACACTCTTTTGGAACTTGGGCAGCTCTATAAACGTGAAGCAGAGATTATTTAAGTCGCGCTTCTTTGTGCCACTCCCCAGCATGAAGTGGTCTGACTTGACTTGCTTTTTTTCAGGGTAGAGCTCTACGTCTGCTATGGCCAGGAAGATCACTGCTTTGAGCGATTTGTATTTTCCGCCGGTCGCGATTTGAAGGCCATATGCTTGTGCAGTGTAGTAATGTGCCCTTTTGAGGAGGTGATTTGTATGGGTTAATTGCATCTTCACAATGTATTGAACACCCTGCTGGTCACGGCATAGAATGTCTAGCGTGCTTTCTGGCATTCTAGGGTTATTGATATCGGGGAGCAAGTCTACCATTGCAATCTGTCCTATATACTTATGGTCCAGGATATCATTGAGAAAGGCTATAAGAACATCTTTGTTCTGCTCATGGCCGAAGACGCGCTTGAATGCGTAATCATTTTTGGGATCTAGGAATCTGGTGTGATGTGCACTCATACAGTAATATTTAAACTCCTTCAAACATATTAGATAGTAAAGAATACTTTAAGCTCTGTTCCAGAGGTTCCACTTACTTCTTTCGCCGTTGTTTGGCAGCTTCTAGTCGTACCTGTGCCCGTGGCTTTTTTGGATCCTTACGCTTGCCCTTACGTTGCTGAAGCTGCTCCCTCAATACATTTTCATTAAAGAAGTATTTGATCAGGCACTGCTGACCAAAGGTAACCAAGTTGGAGATAAAGTAATAAAAGCTCAGGCCTGCAGGCAGGCTATTGAGAATAAACATAAAGGTGAATGGCATTAGGTACGTTACCATTTTCAGCGCTTCCTCTTGGGGCGTTGTTGCGGTACTCATCTGGTTATTGGAGCGAGCATACAAGATGGTAGAAGCGGTCATGAGTAGTGTAAATAGGCTAACATGGCTTCCATAAGCAGGGATCCGGAAGGGTAGCTGCAAGATGACATCGTAGGTAGAGAGATCGCTGGCCCATAGAAAGGCTTGCTGGCGCAAGGCAATGGCATTGGGAAAGAAGTTGAACATGGCCAGCAGGATAGGCATCTGTAGAAGGACTGGTACGCAGCCACTCATGGGGTTCACCCCCATATCTTGGTAGAACTTCACCTGTTCCATCTGTATCCTTTGTACATCGCCGCTACACTTCGCTTTGATCTTCTCGAACTCTGGCTGTAGGACACGCATCTTAGCCATGGCCATGTAGGACTTGTAGGATAGGGGGAATAGAAGGACTTTAATGACGAATACTAGCACGATAATGATGATGCCATAGTTGCTGATATACAGCTCCAGAAACGAGAAGAGTGGGAGAATCATGAATTGGTTGATCCAACGGATAACAGGCCAGCCTAATGGAATATTCTTGGTGAATCCTGGCGCTACTGTACTGAGAGCGCGATGCTCGTTAGGACCAAAGTAGAAAGTGAACTGTCCCTTTCGGTCTTCTGATGCATCGGTGTTAGGGAGAGTTAACCGCACTTGCGCTTCTTTGACAGTGCTGCTGCTTTCTTGTGGGGGCTTTGTAGCGAGGTAACCACCGGCAAAAGGCGTATCAGTGATGACGGCTGCGGTGAAGAAGCGCTGCTTAATGCCTACCCACTGGACAGGATAGTGTAGCAGTTGTTCCTGCGCTTTGTCCACCCGCTCCGAAAGTGCGCTGAAGGTGTGGTCCGCTAGGTAGTAGTTGACAGTAGTCCTGCTGCGGCATGCCTCTATGTCTTTTTCTACCCGTTTTATGTGGTTGCGCCACACAAACTGCAGCGGCGCATCTCCGAATGCTCCGCCCACCCCCACCATCTGCCAGGTGTTTGTGAGGGTGTACCCTTTGCTAGGCAGCGCATATGTTTGCTTAATATATCTTCCGTCTCCTACAGACACCATAAAGGTGATTTGTGCGGTGTCGGTATCTGACGCACGCTGCTTTTGGTCCGCTACCTCAAAGAATAATGTACGGGTATTCAGGGAAGTAGTTGAGTGCCCCCATTGAAACCCCATATGGCTACTATGCGTATCTAGCAGCACCAAAGGATCGCCTTGATGATCTTTATATTGTTTGAGAATTACTTGCTTGACTGTACCGCCTAGCGAAGAGAGGGTTACTTTCATAACCTCATTCTCTAGGATAAGCTCTCTTTCAATTCCTTGCGTAGTAGGTGATAATACTCCGTACTGCGGCGTGAGGCCGGGGGAAGCAATTTTAGTAGCTTTTTTCGAAGGCTGTTCTTGCTGTGCTGGCGTTACTGTAGACTGCGTGCTTCTCCCAGGTAGGAAGATATGTGAATAGATGGTAAGTATGGAGAAGATGAGGAATAATCCTATGACCTGGTTTCTATCTATGTGCATGCTGCTAAATTATGTTTGGAGGGGGAGTAGGTTTTGTGTCGGAAGCGACCAACCGCGCGTTGTGTGTAGGTGAACGCTATTTGTGAAAGGGTATTTTTGGAGCTAAAAGTAAAATAAAGTACACCTCGCGCCGGGCCTATTGGCGATGGGCGCATCAATGAGCGCTGCTAGAACTTGAAGGAGGCACAGAAGTGATCTCCGAGCCCCAAGTTAAGGTACCTGCGGTCCCAAGCGTTGTGCTTTGCTATGTCACTTCGCGATGATAGGCATGATGAGCAGTAGTGTGTCCTCAGCTTCTTCTTTTTCCAGGGGAAAAATTAAGACTGCCTTACTAGGCTCTGAGAAGCGCATTACAATTTCATTCGAATGTATGCTGTTGAGTAGCTCCATGAAGAGCTTGGCATTGAACCCCGTTTCTAATGCTTCCCCTTTGTACTCACACGTTAATTGCTCGCTCGCCTCGTTAGAGAATTCGAAGTCTTCCGCAAAGACCTGCAGCAAATCACCCGGCGACATCCCTAGCTTTACTTGGCAAGTAGTTTTGTTGGCATAGATAGCAATTCGCTTGAGTGAGCTTAAGAGTGCTAATCTGTCAATGACTAGTTCGTTAGGGTTGTGCGCCGGAATGACGTTTTCGTAGTCGGGATAACGCTCGTGTATGAGGCGCGA
Source organism: Bacteroidota bacterium (assembly GCA_038526075.1). Taxonomy (GTDB): domain Bacteria; phylum Bacteroidota; class Bacteroidia; order Cytophagales; family Amoebophilaceae; genus JBCBHC01. Next base: position 17,521 of record JBCBHC010000001.1, read on the forward strand.
TATCATGCTTATGCCGGAGAGCTGAAAGTGAACGTGGTGATCATTGAATGCAATGTCAACATACTCTTCTCCTGCTTGCAGCAGGCTATTAAAAATTTTAAGCGTTTTTTCAGGGATGAGTAGAGGCTGCTGCGTGGCCACGCCTATATCTGAGCGTGTGTGACGTACGAGCCGATGGGCATCAGTAGCTACAAAAGTGACTCCTTGCTCTTGAAAATCTACGTGGATGCCATTTATTGCAGGTCTCAGTTCGTCGTTACCTACAGCAACAATGGTTTGACTGATAGCACGCTTGAGTGTATTGGCCGGTATTTCCACTGATATTCCATTCGTTACAGGCATTAGCTTAGGGAAGTCTGTTGCATTCTCACCCGCTAGCCTGTAGTGTCCATTACTGGCATTGATCTCCACGCTGTATGTTCCAGGATCTATCGTGAAGGTAATGGGCTGCTCTGGCAAGTTCTTTAGCGTATCTATTAAAATGCGGGCTGGTATAGCTACACTGGCCTCTTCCTGCGTGTCTACACTTAATCTTGCGGTAACAAAAGTCTGCAGGTCTGATGCTGTAATAAGGAGTTGGCCTTGCTCGACTTCAAACAAAAAATTTTCTAAAATGGGGACGATGGGGTTACTGACGATAACGCCACTAATAGCAGTGAGCTGCTTGGATAATACAGCGGAGGAGACGACGAATTTCATAAGCAGAAGATTGTAGTGAGTTGATTGTATACGATATGCTTGGCCTTAAATTTAAAGAGTATTGCCGTAAGCATCATTATTTTCCACACTGGACCAAGTTACACTATATCGATATACGCAACAAAGCCTGAGCGTAGTGTCTACGCTACATGGATCACGGTAACGTGGTCAGGTATTGTGCAAAGTCTAGCAAATGCGCCTCTCCAAAGGCAGGAGCCATAACTTGTAGCCCGATAGGGAGGCCTTGCGCATCTTCGCCATTGGGAATAGAAATCGCTGGCACGCCGGCTATAGATGCTAGGACTGTATACAGATCTGCCGAATACATGGCTATCGGGGCTTGCACATTCTCCCCTAGCTTAAAAGCTGTCGTAGGTGTGGTAGGCAATACAATAAAGTCATAGGTAGCTAGAATGGCCTCCAGTTTTTCTTTGATAAGCCTCCTGACACGCTGCGCCCTCACATACCATGTATCGTAATGATCAGCACTCAGCACCAAAGTCCCCATCAAGATTCTGCGCTTCACTTCGTCGCCAAAGCCTTGCGTGCGTGTTTTAACATACATCTGTTCTAGCGTACTACTCTCCGTGCTACGATAACCATACCGTACTCCATCGAACCGGGCTAAGTTGGCGCTGGCCTCTGCATTTGCTAGAATATGATATGTAGGGAGCGCATACATTAGGAGCGGAAAGTCTACGGCATCTACCTGGTGGCCGGCTTGGCGCAATGCCGCTAGCTTAGCTTCTGTCCGCGCCTTAATCGCTGGCTGTAGCTCAGGGTGCTCTAAGACCGTGAAGAAGTAGGCAATCTTAGCGCGACCGGTACATTGTAGCTGTGCTGTGTAGCTGGGTGCTGGTCTGTCCGATACAGTACTGTCAAATTCATCCGCGCCAGCAATCACCTCCAGTACAGTAGCGCAGTCTTGTACCGTCTGTGATAGGATACCAATGGTATCGAAAGAGGAAGCGTACGCAATAAGTCCATGCCGAGAGATGCGTGCATAAGTAGGCTTGAGTCCTACAAGGCCGCAAAAAGCAGCTGGCTGCCGCACAGACCCTCCCGTGTCAGTCCCCAAGGATACATGGCACATGCGTGCTTGCACCCCCACAGCTGATCCACCCGAAGACCCTCCAGGCACGCGCGCAGGATCCACAGCGTTGCGCGCAGGACCATAGGCAGAATTCTCATTGGACGATCCCATACCGAACTGATCGCAGTTCTGGTGGCCAATAACAATCGATCCTTTGTCTAACAAACGCTGCACAGCGGTAGCTGTCAGCTGCGATATGAAACCAGCTAAGATCTTACTGGCAGCCTGTACAGGATGGTCTTTATAGCATAGCAGGTCTTTAATACCCACCACTAGCCCTGCTAATGGCGGCGTGTAGCCACCTACAGATTGGCCATCGAGCATGGCAGCCTGTTGTTTCGCTTCCTCTGCATAGACGTTGATGAAAGCATTGAGCTCATTGCCTTCATGAATATTATACAGGCAATGAGCTACTACCTCCTGGCAAGTGGTTTTGCCCTGTTGCAGCCGTGCACGTAGTGTATGGAAGTCGGAGAGTGGTTTTAAGTGCATGAAAGCGATGCGTTCTACTATGTGCCCAATTAAGAAGTAGCTATGGTACTGCCCAAGCAGCTATTGCAAAGATCTGAAGTGATCAAAGTGCACAAATTTAGCAATTCCTGTACTGTGTGTAAAAGAGTTATGGCGGCACAGAAGGCCCAGCATTCATCCCCAGTACTGCAGGTATCACTCTCTTGAAGTACACATTTTCGCTCGTATCTTTGGCTGGTCCTAAGCAGGCACTATGTGAAAAAATTTTGATAACTCATAACCATATAAAAACCGCTAAAGCTATGAAAAAAGCACACTATTACTTTCACCAAAGCATCCATGTATTCCTTACAGCTCTATTGCTACATAGTTGCATGGGTAATCCGGAAAATACCGCACTAAAAATGTACGGAGATTCACCTCAGCAGCCAGAAGAGGGCGGGGAGCGCCAAGTATCGTCAGCTATGGCACTTGATATGGATGAAAAAGTACCTTCAGCAGAGAACACGTCCATCACAGTCGCTACAGTCCGCGGCCGCCAACAACCCGCAGTTTCCAGCGTGGAAGCTGAAAGCCTAGCACAGGTTAGCGAAGAAACTAATAGCACGCGGAGGATCAAAAGACAACGTACATCAGAGCAAGCGTCTACGCACGAGGAAGAAGAGATGAAAAGCTTTCCTGCCAAGGCGCTTCAGAGCCTTCGAGGCTATTACAGAGAGCATTACGCTACCATTCCCTCGTGCTTCTCTGATCACAAGGTTTGGCCGATTAGTAATTCATGCACTCAGCTAGCAGCTATAGCGCGAGCCGATATAGACGTATCAGGCGAGGATCAAATCCAAGATCGGCTACCCCAGAGCTATGAAAGTATCCGTGCTCTTAAAAGAGACATCAAGTTAGAAAGGTTGTTTGAGGCCCAAAAACTTAGTGATGGGGTGAGAGTGGTACCGAAGAAAATCTTTCTGGTAGGCCGAGCCGGGATAGGTAAGACCACTCTTTGCCATAAGCTCGCATATCTATGGTCTATAGGTAAGTGGTATAACGATAAGTTTGAGGCGGTCTATATCCTCCCTGTACGAAATTTGAAGCAGAAAAAGTACAATGGCGCTAATCTGAAAAGTCAGAGGAACCTAGAAACGGCTATAGCCCAGGAATGCTACAATGGAGCATCGCTTAGCGACAGAGCCTTCAAGCAATTAACTGAACACATCAATGAACAATTAGCGCGTCGCTCCGCGAAAGTACTCATCGTACTGGACGGACTGGACGAGCGCAGTGGTGCTTGTGAGGAGATCATTAGTCAGGCAAAAAATCGTGGGAAGGAAACTTCTCGTCTATGGGTATCCCGTCCTTATGGCGCGGAAGAAGCGCAACGCGTTGTGGAAGAGGATAAAGAAACCTTACTGGTCGAGCATGTTGGCCTCAACACCAAACAGATAGAAGCCTACATCAAGACTTACTTCAAAGACGAGAAGCAAAGCCAGGGCTTACAGGAATTCCTCCCAAAGCAGACTGCCATGAGAGGAACTACTCACGTTCCCATCAATCTACAAATTCTCTGTGCCTTGTGGGCAGACACTAAAGATGAAAAAGCCTTCCAGCAAGCGACCAGCGGAAGTATAGCAGGTCTTTACGATGCGTTGTGCAATTGTGTGTGGAAGCGTTGTGAAGCGTGCGGGGTAACGTTCCCAAAAAATGAAGAGAAGGAAGTCTTGTACCAGGCATTAGGCAAGGTAGCCCTTGCGGGCCTTCACAAAGGAGCGTTACTCATCGGGCAGCAAGTAGTAGACGAGGCTATAGCGCAGAGTGACTACAAGGAAGAGGCACTGCGTACATTACTTAAAGATAGCGGCTTCTTACGCGAGACCGAGAGCCAAGAGCATTATTTCCTGCATCTCACGTTCCAGGAATACTTTGCTGGTAAGGAGCTAGCAAGACAGTTTCTATCATTAGATGAAGAGGAGCAAAAAGCGGCTGTTACCTTTTTGCATAAGAACCAATTCAAAAGCCACTATCAAATGACGCTCTTGTTCATGGCTGGAGAGTTGGGTAAGCGTCAAGGGGCAAAAGGAGCAGCTAGGCTTCTAGAAGCGCTGCAAGGTTCCCCCGAGGAAGAAATGGTAGGCTTCCAGCGTCTACTCCTACAGCTACGTTGCTTCAATGAGCTAGTAAGATCAGTTGACGCCCCCATGGCGCAGCTAGAGAGCCAATACGACCTCACAAAGCAGTTGGTGGCCTGGGCGCGGCAAGGGCTCAAATACATTCGAAAGAACCTACATGACATGTCGCTGCACCGAGCCGTTGTAAGTAACCTTTCCTATATGCAGCCTTTACTCGTAGATGTAGCGCAGGTGTACGTCCAGGCTGTAGGGGATGAATATGTTTGCGAAGCCGGCGTCAACGCGCTCGCGGAGCTCACCAAAGTATCTCATACCCTATTCCCTGAGGTACTGGAAGCTTTCCTCAAGGCCGCACGGAATAAAAGCGAAGATATCCGCTTCGCTGCTACTAGCGCGTTAGGAGAGCTTGCCAAAGCAGCCCCTACCTTAACAACACTGGAAACGTTCGTCAAGGCTGCCAGGGATGGTGATAAGCATGTACGTTCCGCCATCATTAGCGCGTTAGGAGAGCTTGCCAAAGCATCTCCTACACTAGCTCCTAAGGTGCTGGAAACGCTCGTACAGGCTACGAGAGATAATCATAAGAATGTACGCTCCGAAGCTGCCCACGTGCTCTCGAAGGTTGTTAAAGTAGTCCCCAAGAAGTTTTACAAGACAATTCAGGAAGCACTCTTTGTAGCTGTAGAGGATAAAGATGCAGCTGTTCGTTCTTCTGCCGCCAGTACGTTGGGGGAGCTCGTGAAAGCTGCCCCTCACCTTGCCCCTAAGGTGCTAGAGACGCTCTTGAAAGCCGCGAGTGATACTTTCCCGTGGGTCCGTGGAGATGCTACTATCGCACTCGCGAAGCTTACCAAAGCCGACCCTACCCTTGCCTCTAACGCTCTGAAAGCCCTCCTAAAAGCTGTGCAGGATGATGATAAAGATGTCCGTGGAGAAGTCGTCAGAACGTTCGCGGGGCTCTCAAAAGTCGCTCCTGACCTGGCTCCCAAGGCGCTAGAGGTTCTCCTAAAGGCTGTGCGGGATGATAAGACAGATGTCCGTTCTATTGCCATCAGTGGATTGAGAGAGCTCGTAGAAGCTACTCCTACCTTAGCCCCCAAGGCTGTAGAAGCTCTCTTGGAGGACGTGAAGGATGATAACAAAACTATCTGTTCCGTTGCCATCAGCGCGCTGGGGGAGCTTGTAAAAGCTGCTCCTGCCTTAGCCCCCGAGGTTCTAGTAGCTCTCATAGAAGGCTTGAGGGCTGATAATGAAGATGTCTGTTCCGCTGCTAGCCATGCGCTCGTACGGCTTATTAAAGTAGTCCCTACTCTGACAACGCTGGAAGTACTCGTTAAGGTCGCGCAGGATGATTATTCATATGTACGTTCCGCTGCCGTCGTCGCATTAGGAGAGTTTGCTGAAGCAATGCCTACCTTGGCCCCTAAGATTTTAGAAGCCCTCCTTGAGGCCGTAGGGGATGATCATTGGAATGTCTGTCACTTCGCCACCAGTGCGCTCCTGAAGCTTGCTAACGTGGATTCTAGCTTAGACTCTAAGATGCTTTACGAGACGAGCCTGGAAGCTCTCCTAAAGGCCATGCGTAATAATGCTTGGCATGCACGCTACGCCGCTGCCCAGATGCTTTCAAAGCTCGCCAAAGTAGACCCTACTTTTTCACCTGAGATCCTAGACGCCCTACTTAAGGCCGCGGGGGATGAAAAGTCGTGGGTCCGTATCGCCGCCGCCAGCGCACTAGGAGAGATTGCCAGAACCGACTCTAAACAGGTTCCCAAAGTGCTATCTACACTGTTTGAGGCCACACGAGATGATGACACGCGTGTCTGCGAAGCCGCTGTCAGTGCGTTGGGAGAACTCATAAAAGTTGCTCCTACCCCGGCAACGCTAGAAGTCCTTGTGCAAACTACGATGGCTAAATACCACTCCGTCTGCTCTGCCGCGAAGAGGGCCCTTACAGGCGGTACTACGAAAGTATTCATCAAAACATACTGCCAGTCTGCGGCTACAAGAAAATACTTGCCACCACAAAGCATATGGAATATTATCGACGCGTATTGCGATGAAACCCCTTTACATGACTTACTACTTCCCCACATCATGAATAAGCTGTACACGCAAGTGCTTACAGTGAGTCCTGGCGAAGATGCTCAACATTACCATCTTAGACCATACCAAAACTCAAGGAAGGCTATCGAATGGGAAGCACCTCATTGGGAGATAGATCAGTTGAAAGAGGCAATCAAAAAGCAATGCCCATTAGGGGAGGCTTCTGAAGGAGGCCAAGTCGAGTAGGCAAGGGGATCCACGCTAGTAGTCATAATTTCTGAATACAGCCCTCCGACTAGCATCACACTGACACGCGTTATTTGAACTTCTTCACTAGCTCTTCGGCAGCCTCCACCTGACGCAAGTATTTTCGTCTAGCGTCTTTTTTGCATCATGTACGAACCCATTGAGTTTTTTCCCCTAAAGCATCTCAACACTTTCGGGATGGACGTCTGGGCGCGTTACTACGTTAAAGTCGAGCGAAATATCGATTTATTGGCATTGCTCGAGGGTCGACGATTTGATCAGGAGCAACACATTGTCATAGGAGGGGGGAGTAATGTGCTATTTACAAGAGATTTCGCAGGCTGGGTGATCCACATGGCTACCAGTAATATAGCCGTGGTGCGCCAGGATGAGCAATACGTCTGGCTTACCATAGATGCAGGAGTTGCCTGGCACGATCTAGTCCTATACTGTGTAGAAAAAAATTATGGCGGCATAGAGAACCTATCGTTTATTCCTGGCACTGTGGGCGCTGCCCCTATGCAAAATATAGGGGCCTATGGCGTTGAGATTAGCGATTGTATCGACACCGTACATGCATTGAACATCAAGGAAGGTACTATACGCCCCTTCAATAAGCAGGAGTGTGGCTTTGGATACCGAGAGAGCGTGTTCAAGAATATACTCAGAGGAAAGTATATCATCACACAAGTCACGCTCCGACTAAAAAAAAATCCGACAGACTTTCAGCTAGCATATGGAGCTATTCGGGACGTTTTGGCTGAGATGAATATCACCCAGCCCTCTGTGAAAGCCGTGAGCGATGCAGTCACCAAGATACGTCAAGGTAAACTCCCAGATCCTGCTGTAGAAGGCAATGCTGGCAGTTTCTTCAAGAATCCAGTTATTGATTACCAGCATCTTCACAAGCTCCAGAGGCACTCTCCTGATGTCCCTAGCTACAAACAACCTAACGGACAAGTTAAACTTCCTGCGGGATGGCTCATAGAACGGTGTGGATGGAAGGGAAAAAGACGGGCGCAAATAGGTGTACACCCCCAGCATGCGCTGGTATTGGTCAACTATGACCAGGGAACTGGAGCAGAAATTTGCCAGCTAATGCAAGATATTCAACAGTCGGTACAAGAACGGTTTGAGATTGCGCTGGTACCAGAGGTACAAATAATTACCTAATTGCGAAAACCTTCAAACGCAAGTTCTCTTTGCGGCTCAAGTACTGGACT
>JBCBHC010000002.1:0-16809 GCA_038526075.1 Bacteroidota bacterium
CCTGCGCTAAGGCCCGCGCTAGGAACACCCGCTGCTGCTGTCCACCCGATAGCTGTGCTATCTGTCGGTTTGCAAGTTCCTTGATGCCTACCTGTTGTAAGCAGTCCATGGCTATGGCCTTGTCAGCGCTACTTGGCCGCTGAAATAGCCCTAGCCGAGCATAGCGGCCCATGATAACTACATCAAAGACGGAAGCCGGGAAGTCCCAGTCTACCGATTCCTTTTGGGGTACATAGCTTACGCGCTGCCGCACGGCAGCGAGCGGCTGATTGAATAACCGGATGTAGCCGCTATCAGCAGGCACTAACCCCATGATGGCCTTGAGCAACGTGGATTTGCCTGCGCCATTAGGACCTATAATACCGATAACTCTGTCGGTGGGCAGGAATAAGTCTACATCCCACAGCACAGGCTTTCTGTCGTAGGAAACTGTGAGATCGTGTATTTCTAGAATAGGATTTTCAGCTTTTTGGATCATTACTTCAATGCATTAATGATTGCCTGAACATTGGCTTGCACCATGCCATAATAGGTGCCGGTAGGTGTACCTTCTTGTCCCAATGCATCAGAATATAAATAACCTCCTACAACCATGGGATGCCCCCGCTGCCGGCAGCCTTCTACCACAGCCTTGAGGGGCCGCTCGGGCACGGAGGTTTCCAAAAATAACGCTTTGATATTGCGTTCGATGATAAACTCCACCAAATCGGTCACATCTCTAAGGCCGCATTCTGAGACAGTAGAAATGCCCTGCAAGCCTCTCACCTCCATAGCGTATGCCCTCCCAAAGTAGCCAAATGCGTCGTGCGCTGTGATGAGTACTCGCTGTAGCGCCGGGATCTCTTGAATGGCCTGGGCAATAGACCGATCTAAGTTGGCTAGTTGTTGTAAATAAGTGGTCGTGTTGGCTTGATAGTAGCGCGCCTTCTGAGGGTGTGCGGCTTGTAGGAGGGTACTCATGTACTGTACTACGCGCATCCATAACTGTACATCGAACCAGATGTGTGGGTCTATACCCATGGGGAAATCAGGGTCGATGATCAGTTGCTCATGTGGAATGGCATCTCCAGCAGCGTGTATTGGACGTTTCTTGCTCAGCTTTTTCAGAATGTCTGCCATCCTCCCCTCCAGGTGTAAGCCATTGTAAAAGACGATATCCGCTTTGAGTAAGTGCTGTACATCACGCTGGGTAGCTTTGTAGGCATGAGGATCTACACCGGGACCCATAAGCGTAATGACCTGCGCATGCTCCTGTACGATATTACGCAGCGCATCGCCCAGCATGCCAGTAGTCGCCACAATGGTAAACGTTCCCTTTGCAGTTGCAGGGCATGACCACAAGAAACCGCCGCAGAGTAACAAGATTATATGACGCACAAGCCTTGCTTTCGACTTAGCGAGGAGGGCTTGTCTATGTCGCTTAGGGGCAGGCGCTTGTGTGGATGAGTCCTTCAACGGTTACGGGGCTAGAGGGTGACTAAAATATTATCGCTGACTTTTTTAGATATGTTGATTTTAGGCAAGTGATCTATGCTGATATCCATAGATTGGTCAAAGGCTAGACTTTCGATGACCGTTACTTTGGCACCCAGGTAAATACCACGTTTGCTAAGGTGCTGCAGGAACTGCGGCGTTCCCTCTTTTACAGCAATAATACTTGCGCTGGTGTTCACAGCTAAGTCGGTAAGGGGTATTTGCTTTTTGGCAATTATCTCACCTTGCGCATTTGGAATTGGCTTGCCATGAGGGCTGTAGGTGGGGTTCCCCAAAAAGTCATCCAAGCGCTGTACCAGCATAGGCGACTGGATGTGCTCTAGTTGTTCGGCTATTTCGTGCACTTTATCCCAGTCTAATTTTAGCTTATCTACTAAAAATACCTCCCACAATAGGTGCTTACGAATTACTTGCAAGGCGTATAGTTGACCCGTTTCCGAGATGTACGTGCCCTGGTACTTCTGGTAATTCACCAAGTTCTTCTCATGTAGCCGCTTTACCATGTCGGTCACTGCGGCGGGGCTCGTTTTCAATGCTTCAGCAAGGGCATTCGTCGACACTGCTTTGCTTTCCCCTTTGGTCTGCTGATAGATAGCCTTGAGGTAGTTTTCTTCGGTATAGCTTAAGTGCATTGGTTATCCCGTTTATCAAGCCATTTCCCACGTGTGGACGCCAAGTTAGTAATATTAGGTCGCTTAAAAAATATATTTAAGCTCCCTTAAATATAGTTCGGGGATGGCTGCCACATTGGCACAGCCTCCGCACAAGGGGTAGATGGCATTAGTAGTGTGATACGCTGTTTAGTAGCTACTCCCAGCGGTACCTTACGCACGCTCCTCAGCACCACTATTTCAACGTCCCAAATATTATTAGGCAATAAGTCATTAGTCGCTGTTTATCAGCTAGTTATGTGCACAGATTAAATTCTTCTAATCAGTCTATTTTGTATCACTGGCCATGGATAGTGCGCTGAGAAATAGTGTGGTAAGACCATACTTTTCTTGCTTTGTACTGCCCTGGCTTCTATGTTGTCCAGGAAGTAATTTTAGCTGCTATGCAGAGGAACGAGTTCGTGAAAGCGCTTTGTGTAATTACTAGAAACTGTCGACACATATGAATGCAGATACATACCAAAAGACAATAGAGCAGGCCTGGGAAGACAGGAGCTTATTGAAGTACACCAAAGTACAGGCAAGCATAGAGGCCACTATGGAGGAGTTAGACCAAGGGAGCTTACGCATAGCCGAGCCCATAGGGACGGGCTGGAAGGTGAACGAATGGTTGAAGAAGGCAGTGCTTTTATACTTTGCTGCTAGGCCAATGGAAGAAAGCATAGCAGGCCCCATGGCGTTCTATGACAAAATTCCCTTAAAGCAAAACTTCAAAGACAAAGGTGTGCGCGTGGTCCCCCCTGCTGCAGTACGGTACGGCGCTTATGTGAGCAAAGGCGCCATACTGATGCCCTCTTACGTAAACATAGGCGCCTACGTGGACGCGGGCACTATGATCGACATCAATGCGGTGGTGGGTAGCTGCGCACAGATAGGTAAAGATGTCCACGTGAGTGCTCGCGCCGTTATTGGGGGCGTTCTGGAGCCGCCGCAAGCCAAGCCTGTCATTATAGAAGACGGGGCGTTCATAGGTGCGGGCTGTGCTATTGTAGAAGGAGTGCATGTGGGAGAAGAAGCGGTAATTGGGGCCAATGTCACAATTACAGGTAGCACGCCCATCATAGACGCCACTCAGAAGGGCAAACGCCACGAATACCGAAGCCACGTTCCGGCCAGATCTGTGGTGATTACAGCTAGCTACGGTAAGGAGTTTCCTGGGGGGAAATACTATGTACCCTGTGCGCTGATTATTGGCCAAAGGACCACCAGAACCAACCGTAAAGTGTCGCTCAATGCTGCGTTACGGGAGTACAATATCAGCTAATGATATATGATCCTTGGCCCACTCCGCAGCGGAACAACGTTATCGCAGCATCCATAGCGCTACGCTGCGTTGCCTCCATCCTATCCTCCAAGCACGGGGACCCATGTTTACGTCAACTAACTCCGGGGATGGTAATCTTGTATAATCTGCTTGAGGTAGCTGCGGTCTAGGTGCGTGTATATCTCGGTAGTGGTGATAGACTCGTGCCCCAGCATTGCTTGCACCGCCCGTAGGTCAGCGCCCCCCTCTACAAGGTGCGTAGCAAAGGAGTGCCGAAACGTATGAGGACTTACAGGCTGTTGAATGCCGGCTTGGGATGCCAAGTCCTTGACAATCATGAAGACCATAACCCGCGTGAGGCGCCGCCCACGCTTGTTTAAGAAGACGTGATTACTGAATTCCGGCTGTGCCGTTACATGCGCACGCACCTCTTCCATGTAAATGCGTAAGTGCTTGCGTGCTTCACGGCCTATGGGCACCACACGTTCCTTATTGCCCTTACCCATTACACGTACAAACCCTTCATCGAAGTAAATGTGGCCCAGCTTTAAGTCTATCAGCTCGGACACGCGTAGCCCCGAACTGTACAAAGTCTCTAGCATAGCCCTATTGCGTACGCCCTCCGGCTTAGTGTGGTCTATTTTTCCCAAAAGTGTGTCTATCTCGTGGACAGCCAATGTGTGGGGTAGCTTACGCCCTATCTTAGGCGTAGTGATGTGCGCACTGGGATCTTCTGAGCAGTACTCCGATAAGATTAGGAATTTAAAGAATGCACGCAATGAAGATAAAATACGGGCTTGCGTGGGAGCGCTCAAGCCTAAACTATACAGATAAGCCATCAACTGCTGCAGGTGGGTACGCTCCAGGGCTAGCGGAGAGGGTACAGGATCATATGATAATGCCAGAAACTGCTGCAGCCTGTTTACATCACTGGTATAAGCAGCCACGGAGTGTGGCGCCAGAGACCGCTCTAGCTGTAGGTAAGCTTTAAATTGTGTGCAGAGTGTTTCCCAGTCCATGAAGGCAATGTAAACAACGTAACATGTTGTGCCAAGGCAGGTTACTGCTTTCATCCGCCCTGCAGGAAGATATTTTCTGGCCCAATAAGTGTCATTATGACATCCTAGTAGGCTTTGGCAACAAGTTTGTGCTGAATACGGACATTCGCACATAGTTCACGTAAACCGCAGAGAGAATCATGAGTAAAGAAGCATTAAAGCAAGCCACAAACTCCACCAGCTGCCAAGAAAGCATTGTACAGCCCGGCGATCCAACAAACACACAGCAAGAAGACACGCTCTCACAGGCAGAAGAGTCGGTGATTGAAGAAGTAATAGAAGTAGAATCATCTGATGGAGGAGCACTGGCACAGGCTCAACAAGCGCTAAAGGAGGCTGACGATAAATATATGAGGCTTTATGCCGAGTTCGAGAACTTCAGGCGCAGAGAAGCCAAAGAAAGACTGGCCCGTATTGCCGCCGCTAGCCAAGGTGTGCTCGAAAAACTATTGCCCGTGGTGGATGATTTTGAGCGTGCGTTGCAAGCCTTACAGGTAGACACAGCTGCCCAAGAAGGTATTCGGCTCATCTACGATAAACTTACCCATCTATTGCACCAAGAAGGCGTACAACCCATGGAGCTAGCACCTGGCGCAAGCTTTGACGCAGAGCTGCACGAAGCTATCACACAAGCCCCCACAGAAGACCCTGAGATGAAAGGCAGGATCATAGACGTAGTATCTAAGGGGTATGTACTCAGGGATAAAGTACTGAGATTTGCAAAAGTTGTAATTGGAGCATAATGACGCAAGGAGACTATTATGCAATCCTGGGCGTGGCCAAGGATGCTACCCCAGAAGAGATCAAGAAGGCCTACAGGAAGCTAGCCATCAAGTACCACCCTGATAAAAACGCTGGAGACAAAGCATCAGAAAAGCGATTCAAAGAAGCTACTGAGGCCTACGACGTTCTCAATAACCCAGAAAAACGCCAGCTATACGATCGCTTTGGTCATGCAGGGCTTCACCAACAAGGAGGAAGGCGCGCAGCCAACGTGAACATGGAGGACGTCTTTGCCGAGTTCAGCGACGTATTTGGCGACAGCCGCACTTTTGAAAGGTTCTTCCGCAATGGTGGATCCCAGTATGGGCAAAGGAAAGGCGGCAACTTACGTATTCGGCTCAAGCTCACTCTCAAGGAGATCGCTGATGGAGTTACCAAAAAGATCAAGGTAAAGCGCTACGTTGCCTGCGGTACCTGTGGTGGCAATGGCGCCAAGGATGGTACGGCTATTAGCACCTGTAGCCAGTGCCAAGGCCAGGGCCGCGTGCACCGCATGGCTAACTCCATACTAGGCAGGATGGTTACGGAAGCCATATGTCCTGCATGTCAAGGCCAAGGGAAGCATGTCACAGCCCAATGCACGAGCTGCCAGGGTGAGGGTAGAAAGCTACAAGAAGAGGTCATAGACATTAGTGTGCCCGCAGGGATCAGTGAAGAGATGCAGTTGTCCATGTCGGGCAAAGGGCACATGCCCGCCCAGGGAGGTATCCCAGGAGACTTACTCATCACGATCGAGGAACAAGAGGATTCGCTTCTCAAGAGGGAAGGGAACAACGTTCATTACAAGCTCCACCTCAATTTCCTGGATGCAGTACTTGGCAGCGAGGTAGAAGTGCCTACCATGAACGGCAAGGTGAAGATGAAGATTACAGCAGGTACGCAGAGCGGTAAGATCATGCGCCTACGCGGCAAAGGCATTAAAGATATGAATAGCTATGGACGTGGAGACCAGCTTGTGCATATCCAGCTTTGGACCCCGCAGCAACTCACCGCACAAGAGCGCAAGACACTAGAAGCCCTCAAAACATCTGACAACTTTGTGCCTAAACTCACCAAACATGAAGAAGGCTTCTTCGATAGAGTCAAAAATTTTTTTTAGGCTACTAGAAGTAAAGTGAAGCATGTAATGCCAATGTGTTGGTAACCACCAGGCTACTTACAGCATCGACCTGCAACCATCTCTCTTTTACAAGACAGGGAGGAGCAGCTGGAGGCGCTACAAGATCTTCACTCCTACCCCCCTCCTACGTGTTGACATAACTCAAAGCAAAGAAGCCCAGCAAAGACAGTAGGCCTTTGGTATGCTTAGTGTCTTGTATATCCCGCCGCGCAGCCCTAACGATTTCTTTTATGTCTTTCAAGGCATTCCTAGCACGTATGGCAGCAGACTTGTTGCCCTTTTCATAAAACTTTGTCACATCTCTCTCGATGGACAATACACTTGCTCTTAGTTGATGGTAGTATTGCATAGACAAAGGATTTTCTGAGTTGTGAAGTATATGTGCTCTTACAAAGCGATTTTTCCATCCTAATAAATCATCATGAACTATGCAAGTAGGATCGGTTTTGAGCGGGCGATGTTGCTATTGCCCGTTTAGCCGATTTTTGAAAAATTACGCTACGTTGCAGCCTCAATGGGCTTACCCTTGCCAAGCTTTATCAGTTCATTTAATGTATAATATATTTGCCTTTGTATGTCTATAAAGTATTTTATACTGTGCCATGAAGAAAACACATCCATTACCTATTCCTGCTATCAAGCTATTACGAAAGATGGGAAACGATATAAAAGATGCGCGCAGACGGCGGCGTATCACTATGGCGCTCATGGCAGAGCGTGCTGGCATATCGCGCGTTACCGTTGGTAGCATTGAAAAAGGGGATCCCGCTACCTCCATAGGCTGCTACGCAGCTGTCTTATTTGTATTAGGGATGCTAGAGCAGTTAGGGAATGTAGCAGACGCACTGCATGATCTCACTGGCCGGCAGCTTGAGGATGAGAGATTACCCCAGAGGGTCCGCTTGCCTAAAGCAAAACAAAATCATGCATAGTGAAGCAGTGATTGTTTCTATTTGGTTAGGGGAGCAAACCATTCGCCTTGGAAGATTGTAGTTTCATCGACGAAAAGGGAAAGAGCGGACTTCGTTTGAGTACGATAGCACTTGGCTCAATCATCCTGAAAGATTTGCGCTGGAACCTGCCTTAAAGTTAACGCAGGGCACTTTTCATACCCGACCAGGTCTTAGTGTGTTTGGGGCCATGGGCGATTCCGCGCCAGACCGCTGGGGCCGCGTATTAATGCGTGGATAGAACGATGAAGCGGTCTGCTTATTGCTGCATATTCAGAAAATCGAATGGCAGCTCACTTGCGGCGTGCTTGGCGTAACGTTGCTTTTCTTCCTGTTCCTGTTCTTTAGCCTGCTTTACCGCCAGGTTTACGGCCGCGACTATCAGGTCTTGTAACGTTTCTGGATCTTGGGGAGTAATGAATTCTGGAGCAATCTCTATAGACCGCATATAGCCATTGCCATTCGCAACAGCTTTTACCGCTCCCGCTCCTGACTCTGCTGTTACGTATATGGTCTCTAGTCGCTCTTGAATCTTACATTGCACCTCGTGCATTTTGCCTTGTGCTGCTTGTACCTGGCTCAGTAATTCATGGATGTCTTCTATCATGGTATTGGGGTAACATTATAGATTCAAAGCTACGACAATTTATCGACTGCGAAAGTGATCTGATACTTGTGGTGTAGCACTGCTGGCCCATAAGAGTGTATCACTGAAAAAATAGCCATTGAGCTGCTGCACTATCCCGGCATGCAATTCCTCTTCTTTTGCAAGCAGGTGAGTTGTAACGAAACAGTCGAGTAGTTACCCAAGATAAGCTCCCTATTTGTATCCTGCAGTTTAGTTACGCCATCTTCACGCTTTTAAGAACTAAATCAATCTCACAAGCCATGTCACAAGCGCTACAAGTGTGTAGCGTTACATACAGTGTTTTCCGGCGCTTCTGATTGTGTTGCAGGCTTTCCACTGTAGTACCAGGGCACTGTAAGCTCAGGGAAGCAGTACGCAATAAGAGCCGAACAGGATCATCCAAACATTGAGGAAGGTCCAAGTCGTTGCTGCCCAATCAAAAGAGCTGCGCAATGAAGCAGCGCGGAGGATTAGATGTGCCTATCGCGCTGGCAGACAGAGGAACAAAAAGTAGCTTTTACAGTTCGTGACGTGCCCTTCCATTCAACATGACCTTCCCAATGCTTGAACTCCAGGCAAGGCTGCCCCGCCTAAGTAAGCTAATAAGGCGCTCCCACCCGTAGAGATATACGACACCTGGTGTTCGTAGCCTAGGTGCCGTACGGCTGCCGCAGAGTCCCCTCCCCCTACCAGAGAAAAAGCTCCATGCATCGTAGCGTTGGCTACCGCTGCCGCTATGGCTTGTGTACCTGACCGAAAAGCGGTCTCCTCAAAAACGCCTAATGGGCCACTCCACAGTAGCGTAGCGGAGGCTTGTATGATGCGAGCAAATTGTTGTTGCGTTTTTGGGCCTATATCTAGTGCTTTCCAGCCTGCAGGTACGGCTCCACTGGCAAATACTTTATGAGCATTACCGCGGGCGAGGCTTGGGGCTGCCACTACATCGGCGGGGAGAAGGAGTTGTGCAGGCCGCTGCTGCACCATGCGGATAAGTTCTTTGGCTAAAGGCACCTGAGCGCACGCTGCTAACGGTTCCTCTAACGACGCGCTCGTTAGCGCTTGCTGAAAGGTATTAGCTACACCACCCCCCACAAGCAGATAGTCTGTCTGGTTCAGTAAACGCTGGATGGGTAGAAGCTTGTCTGCAATCTTATTCCCACCGATGATTACCGTTACAGGTCTACGCGGATGGTGTACTATTTTGTCAATGTTAGCTAGCTCTTGCTGCATTAAACAGCCCGCTAAGCGATCCGTAAAGTATGCTGCCATGCTGGTAGTAGAAGCATGTGCTCTGTGGGCAGTTGCAAAAGCATCGTTGACATATACGGTAGTGCCTGTGGCCAGTGCTTGGGCAAAGGCTGCGTTATTCTCTTGCTCTCCGGCACAGAAGCGAACATTTTCTAGTAGGAGTACCTGGCTCGGGGATAGCTGATGGATCCTTTCGGCAGTATCAGGGCCAATGCACTGTGGGGCGAAGTCTACTGCTGTGCCCAGATACTGGCGCAGGCACGGAATAAGGTGCTTTAGAGACCATTGTGCTTCATAGCCGCTGGGGCGCCCCCAATGTGAGGCGAGTACTACCGCGCCGCCACCTTGTCTAATTTGCTGGATAGTGGGTATAGTAGCCTGTATTCTGGCGTCGTCTGTAATATTCCCCTGCGTATCTGTAGGGACGTTAAGGTCTGCCCGTACAAAGGCCTTGTGCTCCCGGAAGTGATAGTCCTGAATAGAAAAATTGTGCATTCAGTTCGTTCTGTAGTATACCCATATTGCCCCTCTTGCTGCTATCTAAGCCAATGATGGCTTATAGTAGCTCATGATTTACCTTTGCCCGAAGTATATTTATGGGGGTATTTTAACTGTATAGTAAACGGAGCACAAAACTACGCGATATGCAACAGATACTTACTTTCTTGACCGAGCTGGCCCAGCACAATGATAAGGTATGGATGGATGCTCACAGAGAGGACTACTACCAAGCACGAGATCAGTTCACAACAGTAGTAGAGAGCCTAATCCAAGGAATGGCGCCTTTGGATAACCTCGTTGCTTCATTGGTGCCTAAGGACTGCATGTTTAGGATTAATCGTGATATACGATTTAGCAAGAACAAAGCACCTTATAAGACGAACATGGGCGCTTATTTAGCCCCAGGTGGTAAAAAAGGAGGCTACGCAGGATACTACCTACACTTGGAGCCCAAGGACAAATCTTTCGTTGCTGGAGGCATCTACCATCCAGCACCTAAGGTGCTGCAGCAGATACGCCAAGAGATTGATTACAATGCCAAGGAATTAATTCCTGTATTATCAGCTCCCCAATTCGTTTCACTCTTCGGTCCATTACAGGGCGAGAAACTTACAAAAGCTCCCAAAGGCTACCCTAACGACCACCCACAGGTAGAGCTTCTCAAACTCAAGTCATTATTAGCTATACATCCTATCACAGATAGTTTTGTGCTGCAGGGCGATTTCGTTTCCCAGGTAGTCAATCTATTTTCGGCACTAGTACCGCTTAATAAGTTCTTGAATGCTGCTTTGCATGAGTAGTGCTGATGGTCTATTAAGACCTTCAAAGTCCTTCCCACTTTCAATCCTTGATTCCGCTGCCCTGGCCGTCGTGAAAGCAATAGGCACAAGCAGCCAGGCAGTAATGGGCGTGCTATTGGCTGTGGGCTATTTTAAAAGCCATATGAAAGCATGTAATCATGGCCTTAGTCCTAAACAGCTAGTACTGCTTGCTAACAGGCGGTATCCAGTAAGCAAATAATCCAGTGAATAGTTCCATTGTCCGCTTCTTTGTAGAAGATATCGCTTTTACACCACCAGCCATTGCCATCATCACGCCTTGGGTGCAGCAAGTAGTACAACAAGCTAATCATACGCTAGGCCCCCTCAGCTTTATTTTTTGCTCAGACCGATACTTACACGAAAAGAACGTACAGTACCTGCAGCACGACACCTTGACAGATGTCATCACATTTGACTATGCTGAAGAGCCTAAAACCGTAACGGGTGACATTTACATTAGTGTAGAGCGTGTGCGCGAAAATGCAGTTACTTACCAACTTAGCTTTGAGCAAGAGCTAAGCACCGTTATGATACACGGAGTACTGCACCTACTAGGCTACAGCGACAAGACACCTGAAGAGCAGGCTATCATGCAGGCACAAGAAAGCGCTTGTGTGGCGCTGTTACGCACATTGGTCTAAAAAGGTTACGGGCCCTATAGACTTGCTTCCGAACATTTATGTGGGCGTTTTTGGCTACCTTCGCAAGTGCTAACAAACTGCTTATAATCAACTCAAATTATGCTGATCTACAACATTTTGTACATCCAATCTTACACTCTAATGAAGAGATACGCTTGTAACCTGTACATGAGCCTGAGCCTAGGATTACTGCTGAGCATTTGTGCATGCAACGACGCGACATCCAGTCTTTTGATGAAGCGTCACGAATCCTTATCACAGAACGATGATTTCGATATCGAAGCCTTTGCTGAGGAGCTTCAGCAAGGTAAGGGTAATACAGCGCAGTGTACTTCTTCCACCGCACAACTGACCTACAAGAAAAAAAGCAGGAAGAAGAAAAATCGATCAAGAAATAGGAGAGCTGCAACAGTAAGCACGGGCAATCCTCCACTACAAGACGCTACAAGTAACGCTGAAAAATATATGCCTCTGCTAGCATTGGTAGACAACTATTGCGCTTACATTGATTCCTCTTACAAGGAGGTATCCCATGCTGTAGGAATATACAAAGAAACAGGTGAGTCCGTTGTTTTGGCGGGGGAAGTTATTGCAACAGCATGTCGTGATACCATCAAATTTTTACAAGACAAAGTTCAGCAGCTGGTTCAAGCTAAGATAACTATCAATGAATATTTGCAGTCTTTGCTTGAGCTGCGTAGGCAATCCATTATACATCGGCAGGATCAAATAAAGCAATGGCTGTCGGGTACGCAAAAGAAGTTTGCAGCATGGCCCAGAGATAAATTCTTATTTAGGTTTATGACTGCCGATCTTGGGAAAGATTACAGAGCAAAGATCGAGCGCACCTTAGAACAGAGTCTACAGAGAAATGAGCTCTTGGTCACGCTCATCCACCAAGCTGTTAGATGCAGTACGAAACAAGAGCTGAGTGAAAATACGCTCAACCTTTTACGTGCCTCTACCGCTCTACATACTGTACTGCAAGAAGAAAGCATTATACACATCAACCATAGTGACCATGGTACGTTTTATAAAGTGCTTAGGCATCTTCTTCCCGAGGACATTAATCCTGAAAAATGGAACCATGCCAGAAGAAAACATCTCGCTCGAAAGCTATGCAGCCTTCAGGTATGGAAAGAGCATTACGAGTCACGCTTGAAAGGCTTGGAAGGGCAAAGACACAATAATATAGCGCTAATAGTCCTGCTGACTGATATGATAGAGTCTAAGCAACTATGTGAAGAAAAAGCCAAGGAAATTCAAGCACTTGAGAAAAACTTAGAAGCGTGTATTAGCCTAGAAAAGCAGTGGATCCCCAATACACGGTTGCGCAAAAAGGGCTTTTGGAAAAAGCCAACGCTCCCCAGCTTACCTGCTAATATTGTATTCGCGCAGCCAGACCTTGCGGACTATAAAAAGTCTTCACAACCAGCAGTAGCAGCATCAAGACCAACCCAAGCTACTACAGTGGCTACCAAGTTTGCTGCTACAACGGAACACAAAGAGAAAGTACTTAAGCCCGGCGGGCTAGAGCAGCCAGATGTAGAAGCTAAATCGCATATACCATCGACCACACTCCCTCCACGTACGCAACCAGTAGAACGGCCTGTGAGTCATCCTGCAGCTACTACTCAGAGGATTACAGCAGCTGAGTTACCTTCTAATGAAGACGATGCTTACCTACAAACTTTTCTACATAACTGGAATATGCCAGCTGGTCTACGGAAATTTCGCAGTGACCTACTTACGCGAGGCTACGTTCCAGGAAGCTATATGGTGAAGGGCAAACACCAGAGCATACTCCAACAGCTCTTCAATGATGCGCAAGCCACCAACCTGAGTACTGCTCCCATCTTAAGTGCGTGGCAGAACATAGGAGGAACTATCCAGAATGCTAAGGGCTCACACTTGCTACTCATAGGTCCACGAGGAGAAAAGGTCAGTAGCATTTGGCGACTACACGGTAGAGATCGCTATGCTAAAGGATATATCCCCTACCTACGCATGCCATTTCTATATATGGGCTATCGGCCAGCGAAATAGGAAGCGCCAAGCAAGCAGCCTAGCTTGGGTAGAAAACTTTTGAAGCACTTCCAAGGCATGTCCCAACCCTACAAGCTCTTTCTTCTTGACGCCATGGCGCTCATCTACCGAGCCCATTTTGCTATGAGCAAAAACCCCAGATTCAACACTAAGGGGATGAATACTGGCGCTACTTTAGGTTTTACCAACGCCTTGGTGGGGATAATAAATAAAGAGAAGCCCACCCATATTGCAGTAGCATTTGACCACGCTGCCCCCACCTTTCGGCACGAGGCATTTGCAGGCTATAAAGCCCACCGTGAGGCCCAGCCCGAGGATATCACGCTCGCTATTCCCTATGTCAAGAGAATTACGACAGCTTTTCGAATTCCTATGCTGGAAAAGCAAGGCTACGAAGCAGATGACATCATTGGTACGCTAGCACAAAGGGCCAGCAAGGACCACTTCGAGGTATACATGATGACGCCTGATAAGGACTATGCACAACTAGTCGATGACCACATATATCTGTATAAGCCTGCCTTCCTGGGCAATGACGTAGCTATACTTGGTAAAAAGGAGATATTGGCGAAGTGGGAGATAGAGCAGCCCGATCAAGTACGGGATATTCTGGGCCTACAAGGGGACGCTTCGGATAACATACCTGGGATCCCGAAGATTGGGGAAAAAACAGCAAAGAAGCTCATACAAGAGTTTGGAACAGTAGAAAATTTAGTAGCGAATGCCAGCAAGCTTAAAGGCAAGCTGCGTGACAGTGTCGTCGAGTATGGCCAGCAAGGTATTCTCTCTAAAAAATTAGCCACTATACATACAGATGTTCCTCTAGCATTTGAGCTAGAACAGTGCCGTTACCAAGGTCCTGACGAAGCCGCCCTCAAGGCGTTGTTTCAAGAGCTAGAGTTCAAAAGCCTTTCTCAACGGATCTTTGGTGACAAAATCTCTGCTGCTGCTTCCAAGACCGATACACAAACCAGTCTATTTACATCACCTTCCACAAGCGCCGATATAGCGGCCGTCAAACAGGAAGCTACTCCTACGCCCTTGGCTACCCTAGCGACTACACCGCACCAATATCATCTCATCGACACCCCTGAACTACGTCAAGCACTGCTCTCTTATCTGTTACTACAGGAAGCCGTTTGCTTTGATACCGAGACTACCGGCCTTGATCCGCACCAAGCTACGCTGTTGGGCATCGCTTTTTCTTACTATCCTGGCGAAGCGTATTATGTACCCATTCCTGAAGAGCTAACGCTGGCCAGGCAAGTAATTGCTGAGTTTAAGCCCATCCTGGAGAGTACTACCATTCGAAAAGTAGGGCAGAATCTCAAATACGACATCAGCGTCCTACGACGATACGAGATCAGCGTGATGCCGCCCATCTTTGATACTATGCTGGCGCACTACTTGATAGACCCAGACATGCGCCACAACCTGGACGCAATGGCCCGACACTATCTGCACTATAGCCCCCTATCCATAGAGTCGCTGATAGGGCCTAAAGGCAAAGACCAGAAGAGTATGCAAGAAGTAGCGCTAGAGCTAGTAAAGGAGTATGCTGGAGAAGATGCCGATATTACATTACAGCTCTACCATAAGCTTGTGCCTGAGGTAGCGGATCAAAACCTGGAGCAGCTTCTCAATGAAGTAGAGCTTCCATTGGTACGTGTGCTCGCAGCCATGGAGTGCGCTGGTGTCAAGGTAGACACGGATATACTAGCTAGCCTGTCGGATGCTATGATCCAGGAAAGCCAAGTGCTGGAGCAGGCCATTTATTCATTAGCTGGCGGTACCTTCAACATTGGATCTACTAAGCAGCTAGGAGATATCTTGTTCAACAGGCTACAGTTAGTGGATAATCCCAAAAAGACCAAAACGGGCAAGTATGCGACTGGTGAAGAGGTATTGCAGGAATTAACGAAGAACCACCCTATTGCAGAAAAGATCATCGAGTACCGCGAGTTACAAAAGCTCAAGTCTACATATATCGATGCTTTGCCTACGATGATCAGTCCGGTAGATGGGCGTATTCATACTTCATTTAACCAAGCCGTGACAACCACAGGCAGGCTCAGCTCTGCTCATCCTAACCTTCAAAACATCCCTATCCGCACTGAGCGGGGACGGGCCATTCGTCAAGCCTTTGTACCTAGCAACCCTGACTGCATGTTATTCGCTGCCGACTATTCGCAGATAGAGCTGCGTATCATGGCCTCTTTTTCCAAGGATCCAAGTATGATTGTTGCCTTTCAGGAAGGACGAGACATCCACCAAGCTACGGCTAGCCAGCTCTTCAAGGTACCGCTGGAGCAGGTAGATAAGGATATGCGCCGGCGTGCCAAGACGGCGAACTTCGGGATTATCTATGGTATATCTGTCTTTGGATTAGCGCAGCGGCTTGATATTCCAAGAAGTGAGGCATCGGCTTTAATCAAAGCTTACTTTAAGGAGTTCCCCGCTATTAAGGCTTACATGGATACTATTGTGAAGGAGGCACGTGCACAGGGTTATGTGACCACACTCCTTGGTCGTAAGCGCTGGCTCCGTGATATTAATTCTAGGAATGCAGCGGTGCGAGGCTTCGCTGAACGCAACGCTATCAATGCCCCTATTCAAGGTACTGCTGCAGACATGATTAAGCTGGCCATGATCCGTATCCACAGCTGGATGGAGAAGACGCAGCTTCGCTCGCGCATGGTACTACAAGTACACGACGAACTTGTCTTTGATGCTTATCGTGATGAGATACCTCTTCTACAACAGCATGTTCCTCAGCTAATGAAGGAGGCGCTTCTCCTGGAAGTTCCCATTGAGGTGGATGCCAATGTAGGAGAGAATTGGCTGGAAGCGCATTAGGGGGCTCACATGGCTTAGACTAGCACAGAAATCACTGTACCAATTGGTTGGCGCCCGTACCAGTTAGGTGGTGCCTTATAATCTATACTTAAATAGAAAGTTACTTTTGGTTACATCACTTTGGCTGACAAGCGAGCCAACCTTTGAATTTAGTTTTTGCTTCAACGCTGGAATTTTCCTGGTTACAGAAATCTAGTTCTTGCGTTTTACGCATCAACTTCAGTAGGATACGATTGACAAGAAAGTCTTTCAGCTCAAGGGAGCGCTGAAAAAACGAAATCCTGAGATAAACTTGGAAGGAGCCTTGTGGAATACTGGCGTATTATCCGTAAAGCATCACTATCACCTGGCCGCTTGCTTCCTCTATGTTCCCAGTTTCATTAAGGTATTTGTACTCAGCTACCGCGAAAGCAATCCTATCGCTCCTCAGAGTCGTAGCCCTACATAGCCTAAGCCTTCTGCGCAATCC
This sequence comes from Bacteroidota bacterium, assembly GCA_038526075.1. GTDB lineage: Bacteria > Bacteroidota > Bacteroidia > Cytophagales > Amoebophilaceae > JBCBHC01. Next base: position 16,551 of record JBCBHC010000002.1, read on the forward strand.
TTTCCAACTCCACTCTAGGGAGTCCTGTAACTTGCTGTACTTTGTCTAGGCCCATGTGAAGCTGGCGAAGCATATTCTCAGCTACTTGTAATATGCCTCGCTGCATGCCTTCTATCATACCCTCCCTCATACCTTCTTTTTTACCTTCTATCTTGCCTTCTATCTTACCTTCTATTTTGCCTTCTTTTTTACTTTCTTGTCGTACTCGATCACCGTACGTCATAATAATATCATTTTTGTTTATTAATACTTGTTCAAT
>JBCBHC010000003.1:0-16098 GCA_038526075.1 Bacteroidota bacterium
CAACGCTCGGGATCAGGATATTTATTCAAGTATGGGGCAAATAACTGTTTGAGCAGTGCACAAAAGGTGTGCTCATCCGGATGTCCCATATCTGTTCTAGTTCCCTCTAGGATGGGATGTAGCTGCGTCGCAGCACGCAGAAGGTTGATGGTTTCTTGACTAAGCTTAATGGGATCACATTTTTGGTAAGCTCTCTTAATGAGCCAGTTAAGGAATGCATATTTTTCTACAGTTTTTTTGCGGATAGAGCGATTCTTAGCGCGTGTTTCCTCTTGCCTACAATAAGAGCGATTGAAAAAAATCTTATACAGCTGCTCGTCTAGGGGTAGGTGTAAAGAGTTGTCGCCTCCCAAAAAATTATTAATGCCAATATTTCTGTTCTGGATCCTGACTTTTCTGTAAAATAACAGATAGTTGAGGTACTGATCCATGTTACTCTCTGCATTGACAAGCTCCCTAACTTTTTTTCTGAAGACCTCTGTCTCTTCGTTAAGAAGCACTTCTGCTGACTTTACTTCTGGGTCGGAAGGTAAGTATGTATGCACTTTAAGTGTAGTCTCGTCAATCACTGAAAGCCTGCCCTCACTCAACTTAATCTCTTCGTCCATATGAGTAAGATACGTTTCTACGTCGGCGAGTAGTGGGAAGTACTTTTTCCGAGCCTCTTCTTTAGATAAGGGAGTATGAGATACGTGTTCACGAGATCGCGTTTGCGTTGCGCTTCTCATTCTTCGCTCCCCCGCTGCTTTCATCCTATGCTTTTTCATTTCTGTGTCTGTCCGCTCAGCTCCCCCTAACAGCTGGCCAGAAAACGACTTACTATCGCCATGAGCGTCGTCTAAAGTAACTTCCGTAGCATGTACCTTTGCCGTCGCCAGGGGCGTTGGCTCAGATGAGTTTGACACGAAGGATATTTTTTGTGCAAGCAGCATTTCCTCTCCCCGACGTTGACAAGCACAAGTAGCCGATACTAACAAGCCCACTAGTGAACAGTTGAGCAGGTGCTTTAGGCAGTAGGGATGAGCGTAATATTCTTTCACAAGGAGACTAGTATAGAGCGTTAACGAGCGAATTATGAGCGTTGTAGCGTAGCGCGTGGTATACTGTGTCCACACTCGTATTGTTTGCATGCGATAGCGTATTTATTGTACCATTGATGGTTGTACATGTTTTTCCTGGCATGTACATATCTCGCACACAGACTACTCAACGACCGCATAAAGGTATTACTTTCCATTGAGCTGATCCTCAAAAATCCGTACAGCAGGGATAGCAGCTTATGAATATTGACAGAGGTCCTTTGATGATATTTTACTACCCTGCAGAAAGCAATCATAAATAATATTTCGTTCTAGACATTTCCGTTGCATATTTGCTGAATATGTAACAATGGGGAGTTGGCGCTAGATTTAGTCGTGAAGGAACCTCGCTCATTGATGCGGTATTGCTCAAGGACGAAGCGCAAGAGGACTTATAAGAACTGATAAACGGCAATAGTATTAAGTAGGAAATCGATGTAGATATTGTCTTTTATGCACTTGACCATCCTGATAAACTTTATAGCCTACTCCTGCTTAGCGGATGCCTAAATCCATACGGAGAGATAGGTCCCGACCGAGGCTTGTATCGAAGCTTAACGAATTTACTTGCGCACAGTAAACAAGTGGCACTTGTGCATGAAGTGATTCCTGGGTAACGATTCGCTGAGAAATGCCTACATCGAGGGTATCTACCGACATCATGCATGTCGTGGATCGAATAGAGCTAAGCTTGTAATCTGCATAAACGTTGAATAATCTAGAGGAACGTATTCTTCAAGCGCTCGGTACCGTACAAGACCCTGACTTAAAGCAAGACTTAGTGACGCTGGGAATGATCCAGGAGCTTCAAGTGAAAGGCAATGGTGTAAACTTTGTCTTGGCTCTTACTACCCCTGCCTGCCCCCTGAAAGAAGTCCTCAAAAAAGCTTGCTTTGATGCTATTCATACGCAAGTAAATAGTTCCCTGTCTGTGGAGATACGGTTAACTACACAAGTCACCTCTTCCCGGGATAACACACCTGTCTTACCGAAAGTCAAAAACATCATTGCCATCGCCTCAGGAAAGGGAGGAGTAGGTAAGTCAACGATTGCCACTAACGTAGCCGTGGCATTAGCCCAGCATGGTGCTCAGGTAGGCCTCCTTGATGCCGATATCTATGGGCCATCTATCCCCACTATGTTGAACTGTGAACATGCGCAGCCACAAGTAGTGGAAGATGATGGCAAAAAATATTTTGTACCACTAGAGCGCCATGGGATCCGGCTCCAGTCTATAGGGCTACTTACTCCCCCCGATGACGCAACGGTCTGGCGAGGACCTATGGCCAGTAAAGCTCTGCGCCAGCTACTAATAGACACTGCCTGGGGGACGCTTGACTACCTGCTCATCGACCTGCCCCCTGGCACCAGTGATATCCATCTAACGCTCGTACAAGCTGCCCCTATAACTGGCGCTGTCATCATTACAACTCCCCAGAAAGTAGCCTTAGCCGACGCCCGGAAGGGATTAGCTATGTTTCGTAAGCAGCAGATCAATGTGCCTGTACTCGGCATTGTAGAGAATATGGCTTACTTCACCCCTACTGAACTCCCGCACAGTAAGTACTACATCTTTGGACAAGGTGGGGGCGAGGCTTTGGCCATACAGCAGCACGTACCCCTCTTAGGTCAGGTACCATTGGTACAGCGTATCTGCAAACAGAGTGATATAGGCCAGCCATCTGTATTACAAGCAGGCTTGGCTGCCACTGCATTTAATCAAATAGCGACTACTCTTGCTCAGCAGGTAGCGATCCGCAACGCACAGCTGGCCCCCACAAAACGAGTGCTCCGGACAAAGTAATGACTATGTTTCCCTCCCTGCTGCTGCCAAAGTGACATTCCTTTATATCGCTTCAAGACTCTGGCACAACGCTTGTTAAAAGTGATTGTACTCAATAAATTAAAATTTTCACCTCAAAAATATAGAATTGACATGGGAAAAATTATTGGAATTGACTTAGGCACCACTAACTCGTGTGTGGCTGTCATGGAAGGCAATGAGCCAGCAGTTATTGCCAACGGTGAGGGCAAAAGAACAACGCCCTCTATCGTAGCTTTTCTGAATGAAGGTAAAGGCGAACGCAAAGTAGGCGACCCCGCTAAACGTCAGGCCATTATCAACCCACACAATACCATAAGCTCTGTCAAGCGCTTCATGGGCAAGAGCTACAAGCAAGTAGTGGGAGAAGCAAAAGAAATGCCCTACAAGGTAGAGAAGGGTAAGAATGACACTGTACGTGTTAAAATTGGGGATAGGCTGTACGCTCCGCAAGAAATTTCGGCCATGATCTTGCAGAAAATGAAGACGACTGCTGAGGATTACTTAGGCACATCCATCAAAGAGGCAGTCATAACGGTACCTGCATACTTTAATGATGCAGAACGCCAGGCAACCAAAGAGGCGGGGAAAATAGCCGGCCTCGACGTCAAACGTATTATCAATGAACCTACCGCAGCAGCACTAGCTTATGGCTTGGACAAGAAGAACAAGGATATGAAAATAGCTGTCTTCGACCTAGGAGGAGGTACGTTCGACGTCTCTGTCCTAGAATTAGGGGACGGTGTGTTTGAGGTTAAGTCTACCAATGGGGATGTACACCTGGGTGGTGACAACTTTGACCAAAAGATTATTGACTGGCTTGCAGAGAGCTTCCAGAAAGACGAGGGAATAGACTTGAAGAAGGATCCTACCGCCCTACAACGCCTCAAGGAGGCTGCTGAAAAGGCCAAAATAGAGCTCTCCAGCTCCACCAGCACCGAAATCAATCTGCCCTACATCATGCCTGTGGACGGCATACCCAAACACTTAGTCAAAACCCTGACCCGAGCCCAGTTTGAGCAGCTAGTGGACGACTTGGTCAAAAAGACATTGGAGCCTTGTAAAAAGGCGCTAGCCGATGCCAAACTCAAAACTACGGATATAGATGAGGTGATCCTGGTAGGAGGCTCTACGCGCATTCCTAAGATTCAAGAAGAAGTGGAGAAGTTCTTTGGAGAAAAAGCTTCCAAAGGAGTGAATCCCGATGAAGTGGTTGCTGTAGGGGCCGCTATTCAAGGCGGAGTGCTTACAGGAGAAGTCAAAGACGTGCTGTTGCTTGACGTAACGCCACTCTCTTTGGGAATCGAAACTATGGGAGGAGTATTTACGAAGCTTATAGAGGCTAACACTACCATCCCCACAGATAAGTCACAGACCTTCTCTACAGCTACAGATAATCAAAGCTCCGTAGATATTCATGTACTGCAAGGCGAGCGTCCTATGGCTAAGGATAACCGCACCATTGGCAAGTTCCACTTGGATGGCATATCAGCGGCCCCTAGGGGAGTGCCACAGATAGAAGTAAAGTTCGATCTAGATGCTAGCGGGATTCTGAACGTATCTGCTAAAGATAAGAGCACTGGCAAAGAGCAGAGAATTCGTATAGAAGCTTCATCTGGGCTTACAGAGGATGACATCAACAAAATGAAACAGGAAGCCGAGGCCAACGCGGAAGCAGACAAGCAAGAACGGGAGCGTATGGATAAGCTGAATGAGGCTGATGCACAGATATTCCATGCTGAAAAACAGCTTAAAGAATTTGGTGATAAACTCTCAGAAGATGCTAGAAAGAGCATCGAAGAGGCAGTAGCTAGCTTGAAGCAGGCACATGCTGGTCAAGATTTGGCAGCTATCGACGCTGCGATAGAAGCACTACAGAAAACGTGGCAGCAATCTGGTCAAGACATATACGCCCATATGGCGCAGGCTGCCGCAAATGCACAGTCTGGCACAAACGCAGGCACACCTCCCCCAGCCGCTGATAGTAGCCAAGACAGTGAGGCTACTGAGGCCGAATATGAAGAGGTAGAAGAGTAGTGGGGCAAGGGAGTGATATACCTGGAGTAAGTATTTGGATACACTATTGAGTACAACAACAAAATATTCCCTAGGTTCATGTTACAGCTGTCCCCCCGGTAACGTTCCTTCCTTTGGAAGGAGTTGCCAGGGGATCAGCTTACGGTCAAGCGTATCTAGTAATCGTTCTGCGCTACTTTCAGATTACCTCGAGATATTTTTCAACTCTTCGAGTCCGTAGTTGATCGTGTTCCTACTAAGATTAGTTGCTCGCATCACGATTGCTACTCCGCCATGGCCATAGGAGCGTGCTTCCGCTGCTGCCCAACGCCTTCTTGCTTTCTCGTCCAAACTGATTCGTATAGCGTCATACTTCTCAGCTATAACTTTTTCAGCGTTTTCTTTATCTGCTTTGCTACGCAATCTGCTTTGCTACGCATAGGAGATTTTGTTTTGGGTGCTTGTGAAAATACGCGAAGTTAATCTTCTATTGAGTTAATTATCCGCGCTTTAGTGATGATAACAGCGACCTCATCTCATGGAAGATAATGCTTGAGGAATCGGTGCGACGCTATACTGGCTGAGGCGTAGTCCTCAGCATCTCCTCGGCTAGTGATAGTACCCGCGGAAGACCTTGCACCAGCTTCCCTCCTGCAGTCGCTAAGGTGGCCTTACCGCCGCCGCCGCCTTGGATGGGCTGTGCCAATGCTTGCGCAATGTCACAGGCGTTGCGGCCCCAGGTATTTTCTAAATCTCCAGTGAGTGCCACCGCTATGTATGGTTTTTGGTCTATATCGGCGGTAATGACTATAAAGCCTGGCTCCGTCGTTACTTGCTGTAGCGCGGCTGCTACTTGCCTAAGGGCGGACGCATTGGAGAGGGTCACTTCTGTAATTAGATAGCGAACATCGTTCCATTTCTTAAAGCGGCCATGTAGCTGGTCGATGACTACTTGAGTCTGCTGCGCTTCGTACGCGGCCAGTTGTTTGCCCAGGCTCGCTTTATCTTTCAGTAGCTGCTGAATACCTTTCTCCAGGTCTTTGGGTTGTTTGAGCATGCCTCGCAAGGTTTGTAGAAGCGCCAATTGATGATGAATAAGCGTCTCCGCAGCTGCGCCCACCACCGCCTCCATCCTACGTACTCCTGCAGCCACGGCAGTACTCGCAGTAATTTTGAAGAAGCCTAGGTGACCTGTGGCCGGCACATGCGTACCGCCACACAGTTCTACTGAAAAAGTAGGGTTAAAGGCTACTACTCGCACTCGCTCGCCATACTTCTCGCCGAAGAGCGCCATCGCACCCATGGCGCTAGCTTCTGCAAGAGTCATTTGGCGGTATTCGGTTAAAGCGATGTTAGCGCGAATTTTTTCATTAACCAGTGCTTCTACAGCACGAATCTCTCGGTGGGTTAGCTGAGCAGGATGAGAGAAGTCGAACCGCAAATACTTTTCATTGACCAAAGAGCCCCTCTGCTCCACATGGAGCCCTAGCACTTGCCGCAGTGCTGCGTGTAGTAGATGCGTTGCAGTATGGTGGCTAGCGGTATGCATTCGTTTCGCCTTGTCTACGCTAGCTTGTAAAGGTACTCCCAAGTCGCTGGGTAGCTGAGCTACTTCGTGCACAATCAAATCATTCTCTCTGCGCGTATCTAGCACCTTCAGGATATCCTTACCTAGCCTTAGCTGGCCTGTGTCACCCACTTGCCCACCGCCCTCAGGATAAAAAGGCGTTTGATCTAAGACTATCTGATATCGCGGCTGCCCCTGTACCTTCGTCATGCGGTACTGAACCACGTGAGCATTAGCTTCTAGCTGGTCATAACCTACAAACGTCGAGGAGGGCTTGTCTAAGATCTTTTTCCAGTCACCTTTCTCCACAGCAGCAGCATGCCTAGACCGCTGGCGCTGCACTTGAAGGGCCTTCGCAAAGCCCACTGCATCTACCTGTAACCCACGCTCCCGGGCTATAAGCACGGTCAAGTCTATGGGGAAGCCATGTGTATCGTACAGCTCAAAAGCAGTAGAACCATCTATTACAGTAGATTCTTTGGGAAGCGCTTGGCTCAGCTTCTCAAGCCGCTGAAGCCCTGTGGCCAGGGTACGAAGGAATGCTTCTTCCTCTTCCCGAATCAATTTTTCTATATAAGCCTGCTGAGATTTTAGGTGAGCGTAAGCAGTCTGCAGCTGTTGAACAAGCACTGACACTAGACGATACATGAAGGGCTCTTCGAAACCTAGGTAGGTATAACCATAACGTACTGCCCGGCGTAGAATACGCCGGATCACGTAGCCAGCTTTGACATTAGAAGGAGGCTGCCCATCCGCAATAGCAAAAGTTACAGCCCGCACATGATCAGCCATTACCCGGATAGCCATATCAATAGCAGTGCTTTGACCATAAGTGTGTTTGGATATGCTGCTTATGGCCTGTATGAGGGGCGTAAAAAGGTCTGTGTCATAGTTAGATTTTTTCGCTTGTAGCACCATCGCTAATCGCTCCAGGCCAAGGCCTGTGTCCACATGCTTGGCGGGCAGCGCCCTTAGCTGTCCATTAGCTAGTCGATTGTATTGTATAAACACTAAGTTCCACAGCTCGACTACTCGTGGGTGGTCTCTGTTCACGAGCGTATGCCCAGGTACTTGCTCACGCTCGGCAGCTGATCTAATGTCTACGTGTACTTCGGAGCAAGGGCCACAAGGCCCCGTGTCGCCCATCTCCCAGAAATTATTTTTCTTACTCCCCAACAAAATGTGGCTTTTGTCTATCAGCTGCTCCCAGATCCTTTGCGCTTCTTGATCTACTCCCAGCTGATCTCCCTTGTCACCGCCATAGACAGTTACGTAAAGGCGATCAGGAGTCAGCTTGTATACCGCTGTCAGCAGCTCCCAGGCCCACGGTATTGCTTCAGCCTTGAAATAGTCGCCAAAAGACCAGTTGCCCAGCATCTCAAACATGGTGTGGTGGTACGTGTCAGCACCGACTTCCTCTAGATCGTTGTGCTTGCCCGACACGCGCAAGCATGGTTGTGCGCTAACAGCACGGGGATGTGGAGCGTGTTTATGGCCTAGGAAATAGTCTTTGAACTGGTTCATTCCCGCGTTGGTAAACAACAGCGTCGGGTCGTCTTTATTGACAATGGGCGCGGCAGCGACTTGCTGGTGGCCCTTTTGTTCAAAGAATTGTATGAATTGCTCTCGAATAGTCTTTGCTTGCATTTTATAGGCTTTTTAGGCATCTTGCCGCCCGCAACAAATATCCGTCACTAAAAGCATTATTTGCTCTATAGGTATCCCCAGGACGGATAAAGCTACAATAATTTAAGTGATCACGCCATATACATGACAAAGCAACGATATTACTACAACCCGAATACTTGTAACTATGAACTTATCAAAAAGTCTCCTAAAGACGTTGTTTTTGATTTACTGGGATTCTTCACGGTAGCATTCATCCTTGCTGCCGGATTTCTTTGGGGCTATACCTCCCACTTTGATTCTCCTAAGGAAATGCTTCTAAGGCAAGAGAACGCACTCCTCCAGAGTCACTTCGAGCAGCTAAAGCAAAAGGTAAAGGATAGTCAAAAGGCTTTGGTCCATCTACATGAAAACGACAACAAGCTTTATCGGCTCCTCCTCAATGCAGAGCCCATTCCCGTTACTATACTCCGAGCCGGCGTAGAAGGCGCTGATCGCTACCTAGATCTACGGACGCAGCATACGCTCATTGCCGAAACGACTGAGAAAGTAGATACCCTAAAACGACAGCTTCGCATCCAGTCCAAGTCATACGCAGAGGTACTAAGACTGGCGAAGAACAAAGAGAAAAGGTTGGCATATACACCAGCCGTTATGCCCATCCCCCCCAACTACCTTAAACGCATCTCCGACCACTTTGGGCCACGCATGCATCCTGTTTACAAGATACGGGTCATGCACCATGGAATCGACTTTTCGGCTAGGAGTGGGACGCCTGTTATCGCCACCGCTAACGGTACAGTTGTCAAAGCCAAGTTCAATCGCAGGGCCGGCAACTATATCCTTATAGACCACGGTAAGTTCCAGACTAAATACTGCCACTTGAAGTCTATAGACGTAAAGCCTTACCAGAAAGTGATTCGAGGACAACGCATAGGCACGGTAGGCAATACAGGAACCTCTACTGCGCCACACCTCCACTATGAGGTGCTACGACGAGAGCGCAGACGCAAAAAAAGAGTCGATCCTGCGGACTACTTCTGTAATGATCTCAATGCTAAGGAGTATGCTGCCCTGCTTAAGCTAGCGGCCAGGAAGACAGCTCCCACCTCTTAGAAAGCTCTGTCCGTCGGCTATTTTGGTCATCTGATAGCTCAGCTATTTTTTGCGCGCGGCTATTGAGCTCCCCCACAGACTGCAAAAAGTCTCTACATGGTTTCCGAGGCTGCCATAGCTATGCCTGAATGAGCCACAGTGTTCATTCTACGTGGGATCCACGTGATAAATTGCGTTAATGCGCACGCATTTTCGATCATTGTAATGCCTTTACTGTCACCTCAATAAATATGCCCCAGCAACTATGCTCCCTTACCGAGGTCGTAGCACACGCCAAGGAGTATGGCTTCTTGTATGCCTCTAGCGAGATTTACGATGGCTTGCAAGCCGTGTATGACTATGGTCCTTATGGCGCTGCGCTCAAGCGCAATCTAAAGGAGTTGTGGTGGCAGAGCATGACGCACCTACATCAGAATGTAGTAGGCCTGGACGCAGCGATCTTTATGCATCCCCGCACATGGCATGCCTCTGGCCACATAGATAGCTTCAATGACCCCATGGTCGACAATAAAGACTCTAGGAAACGCTATCGGGTAGATACGCTGATAGAAGCGCGTGCCGAGGAGTTAGCAAGTAGTGGACAGGAGGATGCTGCCCAGGCATTGCTCCAAGACATGAACCGCTTGCTCAGGGCCCAAGATTTAGCAGGGCTGCGCCAGCTCATCGTTTCAGCCAATATACAATGTCCCATATCCCAGACGGCTCACTGGACAGACGTACGTCAGTTCAACTTGATGTTTGCGACGCAAGCCGGCGCGCTGGAAGAGGAAGCCAATACGATCTACTTACGTCCCGAAACCGCGCAGGGCATCTTTGTCAATTTCCTCAATGTGCAGAAGACCGCCCGCATGAAGGTCCCTTTTGGTATAGCGCAAATAGGCAAGGCCTTCAGGAACGAAATTGTGGCGCGGCAATTTATCTTCCGCATGCGTGAATTCGAGCAGATGGAAATGCAGTTTTTTGTACGCCCTGGTACTGAGGAGAGCTGGTTTGAGCACTGGCGGGAGACACGGCTACAGTGGCACGTAATTCTAGGCATCTCGGAATCACGACTACAGGTACGCGCGCATGAGCAGCTAGCGCATTATGCCAAGGCCGCTGTAGACATTGAATATAGTTTCCCGTTCGGCACCAAAGAGGTAGAGGGCATTCACTCTAGGGGTGATTTTGACTTGCAACGCCACCAGCAGTTTTCCAGAAAGAAGCTACAGTACTTCGATCCAACGCTCAATCAAAGCTACATCCCTTATGTGATAGAAACGTCCGTAGGCTGCGACCGGCTGGTGCTGATGCTGCTGTGCGAGGGGCTTACCAAAGAAGCTATCACGTCCGAGCAAAAGTCTAGAATTTATCTAAGGCTGCCGCCGGCACTGGCTCCTATTAAGGCTGCGATCTTGCCTTTGGTGAAGAAAGATAACCTGCCTGACGTAGCTCAAAAGATTGTTCAGACGCTACAGTTTGATTGCGCTGTAGCTTATGACGAAGGAGCTTCAATAGGCAAACGCTATGCCCGCCAAGATCTGATTGGAACGCCTTACTGCATTACGGTAGACCACCAAACGCTAGAAGACCAAACGGTCACATTGCGAGAGCGAGACAGCATGCAGCAACATCGTATCCCTCTCACAGCACTTAGGAATTATTTAGCCGAACGCGTAAGTTTGCAATCTCTTTTACGCCATATATAGCAACGTATCCACTACCCACCTTCCTTGATAAGGAACCATTAGATCACAGGATAACTAAATGGCTCGGGCCGCTTGGCTACCCGCGAACAGCCGGGCACGCAAGTGAATAGATCCGCAGACGACTTGGGGAATTAGCTCAGCTGGTAGAGTGTCTCAATGGCATTGAGAAGGCCGGGGGTTCGAATCCCCCATTCTCCACTCATGCATCCGATCGATAGTCCAAAAGCTGGGTGCAGTACGCAGCCCAGTTCATTTCCAGCATATGCGCCTGTAGTTCAACTGGATAGAATGTCGGATTTCGGCTCCGAAGGTTGAGGGTTCGAATCCTTCCAGGCGCACTCTTAAGACAGTTCTTCGAAGTAGCTATGCCAATGTGCTCCATGCTGCGGCTGAAAAACAAATCATACTTTGAGATGGTATCTATGTTTTTGGACGTTTTGTTCTTGGATGCCATAATTTTTAAGATGGTTTAGTGGTCTTCGAGTCTGTTATAGTTTTCATGAGTGATTTGATATCACTCCGCTAAAGGAAGTAAAAAACTTTCACACTACCACAACTTAAACAGTATGTAATCTTTGGCTACACACGTACACCTCACTACCACTCGGCTAGATGCGTCTCGGACCCCTAAAAGGCGCGATCTAGAGACAAGCGCTAAAAGGGATTGTCATCCGGTAATGCTTGGTAGGAGGATGGGCTAGCGTGGGGATGGGCTATCAAACGGAAATAGTTCGAGTATCGCTAGGAAGGGAAGGCTTGACCACCAGCCCGTCATAAATTCGCTGATGCGACTAAATGCTACGCGAGCGTAGAACCTAGGTGCGGATTGACGCAGGAGGATGTTGAAATAGACCTACCCGGCGGCGACTACCTTAAAGTGGAAGGTGTGTATCAAGTCCTTGTACAAAACAGCGGTGGCTTCGTGTATGCCTATTTCTCTGATGGGATCGACAAAGCCGATATTTTTCCTATCTATCTGTACGCCATGTTCTTTAAGTAGGTTAGCCAGCTGCAATGCCGTCACCGCGCCGAAAATTTTACCTGTAGTCCCTACCTTCACCTTCAATATCAGCTCAAGGCCTGAAATTTTCACGGCGGTGGCTTCTGCAGCAGCGCGAAGGTGTGCTCGTTTATGTGCTGCTTGCCGTACATTCTCTAGCGCAACCTTTCTGTTAGCGTCGCTGGCCACTACAGCAATACCTTGTGGGATTAGATAGTTCCTCCCATATCCGGGCTTGACCGTCACGATGTCGTCTCTGTGCCCAAGGCGCTTTAGAGCCTTTTTGAGTATTACTTCCACTTTCCTTTGATTACGGGTTAGTCACTTTGGCGTGCCTGCTAGCGGCTTCAAGGCACTCCTAGAGGTTATCTGCCACGTAAGGTAGAAAGGCCATCTGCCGTGCCCGCTTGATTGCCTGTGCTACTTTCTTCTGGTACTTCATGCTATTTCCTGTGATACGCCGAGGCAAAATCTTGCCTTGCTCGTTCATGAAGCGCATCAGGAAGTCGGTATTCTTGTAGTCCACATACTTGATGCCATTTTTCTTGAAACGGCAGTACTTCTTGCCTGTGTTTCTTTTGTGTACAGATTCGTTGAATAAGCTCATGCTACTTCTGTCTTAAGTTCAGGTTTGTCGGCGAGGGTACCATTACGTTTCTTTTCATTGAAGGTCACGCCATGCTGGTCTAGGGTTACGGTCATAAACCGGATGACTTTTTCGTCTCGTCTATACTCAACTTCTAGGTCAGCGATGGCGCTAGGGGAAGCACTAAATTCGATGAGGTAATAAATTCCGGTGGACTTCTGCTGGACAAGATAAGCCAGCTTCTTGAGCCCCATGTTTTCTTCGTGGATGATTTCTGCTTCGCGCTTTTTGAGGAGATCTTGGTATTTTTTTATACTCTCCTGGACTTGCTCCTGAGATAGAACAGGCGTGAGGATGAAGATAGTTTCGTAGTTCTTACGTTCCATGTTAGCGCTAAATAGCCTTTGAAAAATTGTGCTGCAAAACTAGGAAAAATCGCGTTGAAGTCAAGGTTTTTTGTTTCTTTGCACAAATTCCTGATCATAATGGACGTCAAGTTTGCACCTTCGTGGAAGAAATACGTGGAGAGAGAGTTTTCTGAGCCCTACTTCCAGGCGCTAGCACTTTTTGTCAAATCCGCTTACCGAAGACATACCGTATATCCTCCTGCCAAAGAGATCTTCCGCGCCTTTGAGCTCTGCAATTTCGAAGACACCAAGGTAGTCATCCTAGGCCAAGACCCTTATCACGGTCCAGGCCAGGCGAACGGCCTATGCTTTTCTGTACGGAAGGATGTACGCATTCCGCCATCGCTCATGAATGTTTTCAAAGAAATTCATGATGACGTAGGCGTTCCAGTTCCTCCGCACGGTAACCTAGAACGCTGGGCACAGCAGGGCGTGCTACTGCTAAATGCGACCCTCACGGTGGAGGCCCGCAAGGCGGGTTCGCACCAGAACAAGGGCTGGGAGACATTCACCGATGTGGTCATTCGTACCGTGGCGCAGGGAAAAGATCACGTAGTGTTTCTATTGTGGGGTGCCTATGCACAGAAGAAGGCTGCGCTGATAGACACCACCAAGCATCTGGTACTTACATCGCCTCACCCCTCCCCCTATTCCGCCGATCGTGGCTTCTTCGGGAACCGCCACTTTAGCCAGGCGAATGCCTATCTCAAGGCGCATCAGCTAGCGGAGATAACGTGGTGAGCAGGGGGATGAAGTATGGATAAGCCCGCCAAGCATCATTGCCAATCTGTTTACTGTTTTGATAAGTACACTCCCACTGCTACTATTGCTAGGGCTGCCTGTAGGCAGCCTGCTGCTGTTATTGGCGTTGCCTACAACGCGGCAGCGGCTGTTTAAGGGCCTTACCCTGGGGACTGTGCTGCTGCAGGGTCTGTGCGTAGCTTATCTCTGGGCTGGGAGCGCTGCCCAGGGCGCAGGCACACAAGTACAATATGTCTGGATGAAGCTCCACTTGAGCCACTGGGGAGTATTGGCGGTAGACTTCCAGCTAGGCGTAGACGGACTCAACATAGGGCTGCTCGCGCTGGCGGTAGTTGTCTTGGGCGCAAGTGCTTTGGCCTCGTGGCGGATGGATGTTTACCCCAAGGCCTACTTTGCCTTATACCTCCTCTTGGATGCGTTGATCATGGGGAGCTTTTTGGCCATGGACTTCTTGCTCTTCTACATCTTCTTTGAGATGAGCTTGTTGCCTGTGTACTTTTTCATCGGCTTGTGGGGGGGGGAGCAACGTAACCGAGCAGCCATCCAGTTCTTCTTATATACGCTACTGGGCGCCATTATGGTGCTGCTAGTACTGATAGGACTGAGCCTCTCGGTGTACGATCCCGTGGCTACTGGCCTACAAGCAGGCATGCTATCCCCAGGCGAGGTGGCAACCCCTGCGCAGCTGGCGACCATCCGCCATATGGTGCAGACACAAGCCATCGACCCACAGAGCATTGTACATACGCTAAGCTTCACGCACCTGCAAGATCCCCAGAATCTATTACCAGACACTATCTTCCGCATTCATGATGCCCCTTATATCAACGGCCAAGCGGTCAGGCTGCTCGCCTTTGCAGTCCTGTTCATAGGCTTTGGCATTAAGATGGCGGTGGTCCCCTTCCACACCTGGCTGCCAGATGCGCACGTGGCAGCGCCTACCCCTATCTCCATGGTCCTGGCGGGGGTGTTGCTCAAGCTAGGGGGCTACGGGCTGCTACGTACAGCCTACAGTATTTTCCCGGAAGGCGGACTTTACTACCGCTCCGAGATCGGCGCTTTGGGTGTATTGTCTATCATTTATGCAGCGATGAATGCCACTGCCATGCAGGATCTCAAACGCATGGTGGCCTATGCTTCGGTGGCCCATATGGGCTTCGTGTTGTTAGGGTTAGCTTCCCTCAGTTATGAGGGCATTCACGGAGCACTGTACCACATGATCAGTCATGGGCTCATTACGGTGCTGCTATTTGGTGTGGTAGGCGTACTCAATGACCGTACTGGGGACCGAACGATTGCGCACTACCAAGGGCTCACCAGTAGAATGCCTTGTTATGCTACCGTGTCTATCATAGCATTTGCTATTGCCATGGGTATCCCTGGGTCTTCGGGCTTTATTGGGGAGTTGTTGATCTTGTTGGGGGTGTTTCAAGCCCTTGGGCAGGCGTTGCCCATATGGCTAGGGTGCTTGGCAACATTAGGTACGTTGCTTAATGCTATATACTGGATATGGACCATCCAGAGAATGTTCTTAGGGCCCTTTGCGCTACGCAACACAGCGCACGAGGCTAAGCTCAGCGACCTGACTTCACTGGAATACCTAATATTATTACCGCTGATCTTCTTGGCATTGCTACTGGGCCTCTTCCCCCACTGGCTCCTCGACCAAACCACTGCCGGAGCCAGCTGGCTGGTCACACAAACGCATACACTAGGGCAATCACATTTGGGAGAGATTTTACCTTAAACGAGTTGCCTACCGCTACACACGCCGCCGCCTCGCTCAATCTTGGGGAATGCCGATCGTCCCTAGCAGCGCATCAATTTCAGCCGCATAGGCCACCGAGTTGTCTGCATAAAAGCGTAGATCTGGCACCTTGCGTAACTTGCTCCCCAAGCGCTGGCCTAGTAATCTCCTGAAAGTGCCTTTGTGCTGCTGCGCCAACGCCAACGTATCGTCTCCTTCGGCCGTACGCACGGTGCTGAGGTATACCTTGGCCAGGCCCAGGTCAGGGCTTACCTGCACTTCAGTAACCGTAATGAGGTTGCCACTGAGCAGGCGATGTGTCTCTTGCAGCATAATGTCACCTAGCGTTTTCTGGACAAGCTTGGTAATGCGCTGTATTCGTATGTTCATTGGAGCGATTTGCTGATTTGCAATGCGCGGGTGAAGTTGTGAGATAATTCGCAGCAAATATGGCGCTGAAATTATTTATATGTCAGTGGAGGATGTACTAATTATCTCACGCTCTACTCTTACTTCTTCTCTTCTGAAGCTACAGCCTTCACTACTTCCAGCGCGCGGGCGACAGTGTAGCGGATACCATAATAACAATTTTCCGCGGCCTTGAGTAGGTATATGGGACAGAGTGCAGTTTACAATTCGACTAGATGCAAAATGCATTAAAGGCTCCTAGTCTTCTTTTTAC
>JBCBHC010000004.1:0-15726 GCA_038526075.1 Bacteroidota bacterium
TATGAATTTAGTCTTTTGCATAGTCTTTAGAGAATTCATGTTTGTGCAATAATTTTTAGAATGTGTGTTAATGATGGAGATAGTAAATTCCCATCCATCAAGAATGAGGCGATGAATAGGAAGAGGTAGCTCCCGCTGACAAGGCGAAAACAACAGGATAGACGCAGCTCACAAGACTACTTCTGCGGCAGGGAAGCCCATATCACACTTTTACACCTGTATAACCAAATATATGCTCATCATGAACACACATTCTAAAAATTATTGCACAAACATGAATTCTCTAAAGACTATGCAAAAGACTAAATTCATAACATCCTGCTGGCTATGGCTAGCGCTGCTGCTACAGGCTTGCGTAGGGGAGCCTACAGTCCTTTCGTCAAAACATGTTTGCGCCGCCGAGGAGAAAGCCTCTCCGACAGCTTCAGATGGAACCGTAGCCATAAAAACACCTAGAGAAGAAACTTCTCAATATCGCATGACGGGGCTGCTTCTAGGGGGTATGCAGGCAAGTGATATAGCTTTGGACGAAAAAACGCCCTCAGCAACCCATCTCAGCGTTGGACAGGCACAAAGCTTAGATATTTCTATACCTACCATCAGCCACTGTCCCTCTCCGCTCATACATACGTCTTCTACGCTCAACGCCTGGGAGCTGCTGACACCTACCAGTAGAGAGCAAGCAGACACCAAAGTCCAAGCAAAAGATGAGCAGCAATCGATGGATCATAAACAACATCAGGCGCTGATTAGCACTACCCAGGAGCTAGTAACGCAGCTCAACCAACCTGCTAGCATCTCTACGGTACAGCTCATTAATCTCTTCAGACAATACAACAACTTTTTCGATGGCTGGCGATTTCCGGACATGGACCTAGGCTCGATCCTCGAGTATAGCAACTTAGCCAAGGTCCAGCTGCGTAAGTCGCACATTAAGACATTAGAAAAGCAGCTTGAATCTTGTCCCAACCCTGAAGAGAAGCGTAAGCTCGAACAGGTTATCAAAGAGTTCAAGGCTCGCCAAAACGAAGATGCAGCCATTGCCGAGCAACTCCTTAAGTATCTAGAGGTATGGCGCACCAAAATAGATCAGGGCTATGCTAAGAAACACTTTACCCAAGGCCTGGAGCAGGTACTAGTGGACATCGATACCGCCATCTTCGATGGCAACCCTACCCACCTCACAGAGCTCGGGGCAAGCCTGCTCAAAAAGCTCCCCGACGACAAAAGTCGCCTAACCCTTGCCACCTATCCCTCGCACAAAAGTGCCCTTAGTGCCTTGCACCAAATCCTCATTCACCACAAAATAGTGTGCCCTGACACCTTCGACCCTAATGATCCCAAGGGGCTCTACTACCAGTTCAAGGAAAAGATCGACGTGCTGACCGCCTCCCCTTACTACCCCATCCAGTACCAAGCCAAGCTCATCGGCCAAGAGCTCGTGCTACTCAAAACCCCTCCCAGCAAGGCTGAACTTAGAAAGCAGCAAGCGTGGCGTGCCTATTATGGGTTCAAAGGCATCACGCAAGTAGCTCAGTCCATTGCAGGGATCGCCATGCTCAATTTTGACTTTGAAGACTTTGAAGAAGGGCTGACCAATACCGTGGCCGCTTACCAAGGCAGTATTGCGCTGGTAGATGGTAAGGTCACAGATATCAGCGTCATCCTCGGCGCACAAGCCCTTCAGGTAGAAGGCTGGTATGGCGCTACGAAACAGCTCTTGCAAAAGGCACTGGGCTATCTGAGCATTCAAGACAAAGCCAGCTTTGAGGCGCAGCAAAAGATCGACAACACCCTAAAAGAATACAGTAGCTATGCTGAGTATTGCGACAAAGGGTATACAGCTTACGCGCAAGCGCGCGACGCAGCACTGCAGGAAGTGAGTAATGGTGACCAACGTACCGCTCTGCAATATGGAGTTGCCTCGCAGATGGGACTCATCGCCCTCAAGAGCCCACACAAGTACGTACAGGAGGCCTGCATCGAGTGGCTCAAAGCACGGCTAGCGGATAAGTCGTGGCACCAAGAGGGAGCCGTGGTCAAAACGCTACTTACTGCCTTGTACAGCGCCCACCAGCGTGGCCTAGCAGAAAACTTGGAGACCATCGTGGAGGCTACCATCAAGCAGCGAGGTGCCAAAACCTGGCCTGCCACAGGTGGAGGCTGTTGTAGTTGCGCGGCTGATATACCCTCCCTGCAAGCCTCTTACCAACAGTGGCAGCAAGAGCAAGCCACCTGGCCAGTAACCTCCTCTCACGCCAAGAGCCCAACCCAGCAGCCCGGCCGGCTTTACGACAAAGTGAAAGAGTATGTTCACGAGCGGACGCAACGCCACCTCCAAGTCCGCCAAGCAGAGGTATTTCGCAAGCAAAAACAAGCCGCCATCGCTGTCTGGCAAAAGGCCCATATCCCTAACTCTACGCCCCACTTTGTCGGCAGAAAGCAAATCATGGCTACCCTAGAGGAGGGCTTCCAAGGAGAAGGTTGCGTAATCCAAGTGTTGTATGGACCCAGCGGACTGGGAAAAAGCCAAGTAGCCAGTCGCCTAGCGCAAGGCTATGTACAGGCCCCAAGAGACCTTTATGACTACGTTTTTTGGCTAAGCGCCGATACCAAAGAAGATCTGTTCGAGAGCTACGTTACCATGGCCCGTATGCTAGGCATTGCGCTAGAAGGCCTTCTTGACCAGAGCACACAAGTAGCCATGATCAAGGAGCATCTCAAAGGCAAACGCTGCCTGTACGTCTTTGATAACGCCAAGAACCTAGCACAGATTGCAAAGTACCTCCCTACGCAAGGGAGCGTACTGGTCACCACGCATAATGGCAAGCCCGCAGACTGGGAAAGAGCTCGCAAGCCCATAGCCCTAGAGGCCTTCAAAAAGAATACAATAATCGCGTTAGCCGATAAATATGGCTACAAGCTAGACACCCTCAACGAAGACGCAACGCTCAAGTACCTCATCACCGAACTGTCTGGCTATCCCCTGACCCTGAACCAGTTCTTCAGTGCCTGCAAAAACTGCGACATGGCCCCAGACGTGCTGACCAAAGAGCTCCAAGCGGCCGAGCTCAATGCCCAAGAAGATCTCCTGCTCAAGTATGTGCTAGCCAAAGCCCCCGCATACGGTAAGAGCATGCTCAAAGTACTGCAGAAAAACCTAGAGGCCCTCTCCAAAGATCATGAAGGTGATGGGAAGCTCGCCTCTTCGCTGTTACATCAGTTGGCCTACCTAGCGGATGAAGAGGTGCCTCAAGGCTGGATCGTAACACTGGCCAAGACCGACAAGATTGCCGTCCGCCGTGCCTTGCAAACGCTAGAGAGATACTCGCTGGCAATCTGTGATAAGGACCAAGTATCAGTCCATGGCCTCACGCAGCGTGTGCTACGCTACCGCTCCTCCGAATCGCCCGTAGTAGCGTTGGGCCAGAGCCTGATCAGCTATGCTAAGGTGGCAAGCAAAGAGGAACGCATAGACCTCCTCCCCCATGGCAGAAAGCTCTACCAGCGACTATTGAAGGCGGCCGTGCCAAACGAAGCGCAAGAAGCCTATGGGCTTTCTAAGTGCCTATTTGAGTTATGTGCCACGGCTTCGCTGCACGAAGAGAGCCTGTCGTGGGCGGAAAAGAGCTTGGCCGCAGCCCAAAACTACCCCGGAGACAACGGCATGCACATAGCTCATGCCCAGAGCCTGATGGGAACAAGCTTGTCGAGGCTAGGGCGGTATGAAGAAGCTGTGAAGTATAAGGAGGAAACACTGAAGCGGCGTAAGGCGCTACTACAAGCATGCAAAGGGGCACAAGCTCCTGACCAACGCAGCGCCATGCTCACCGAGCTCGCCTTCACGCACAACAACTTGGGGGAACTGTATTATCACTTAGGAAAGCACAGAGAAGCGACAGGCCACATGATCCAGGCGCTCGCCATCCGGCAGGCATTCTCCTCGGGCAAAGCCAACAAACATCTTGCCCGCTCACTCAATGGCCTAGGGGCAGCTATAGAAGGGCTAGTCAAGCAAATAGCTACTGCCCCACAGGGCTTCACCTCGGTGGAGACATGTCTGCAAACCGCCTTTGATCAAGTGCACCACTATGAGCTCTCGGTTGCCTTCCTAGCGCCAACACTCAATAAGTTAAAGGGGGCAAACGCAGCACAGTATTATGAGATAGCCCTGGGCTACAAGCAACAGTCGCTGGCGATGAACCAAGAGCTAGGAGACAAAAGGGCAACTGCCCACTCGCTGCATAATGTGGGGGAAACGCTGCTGGCCTTGGGCAAACATACGCGCGACAAGAAAAAGATTGCGCAGGGGATTGCGCATTGTAAGGAAGCATTGCTGATCCGCCAAGGGATAGATCAAGCAAGCCTATACATTGCCCGTACGCTCAACCTGCTAGGGGAAGGGCTTAGCGCCTCAGGCGAGTATAGTAAGGGACATGCACGTTCACAGTCCGCTCTCTCAATGCTCAAACAACTCTACCCAGACCAGAGACATCCACATCCAGATCAGGGACGTGTGCTCAAGAATATCAAGCGATGCTTAAAACAGCTAGGTAAAGAGGCACAATGTGCGCAGCACAGTAGCCTAGCAAAGGATGACAAGAAGAAGCAAGACAGTGGAATAGCGAATGCCATAGCAGCATTCAAAGCCGTCCGCAATGCAAACAAGGAACAGGACTTCACGCTAAGGGTACTACTTGGGAATGAAATAGGACCTTTCCGTGCGCATACGCACATGACGATCGCTTACTTAGGTAAAATCGGAGAGCAGAAGCTCCGCGCATTACTCAACTTGCTGGAGCGCCAGGATTTTTCGGATGTCGCTCAGGAAGCGTTAACGATAGGCCAGCTCGTCAAAATAGGTTCTAGGCTAGATAAGTACGCTTTTTCAGTGGATACAGCCTCTGCGAGCAAGCGCCTGATCAGTCAACTATGGCGCACATACGGCGAGTTAGAAGCTTGGCAGATTCAGCAGAAACAAGAGAAAGGTCCCTTGCCTTCGTGCGTACATATCACAATTGGGTCAATCGCGGGTTTAGCGTCGCAAGGAATACACGAGGCCGATTTAGCACAATGGGTAGGCAAGAAGCTGAGTTTAAGGGGAAAGCACATTGAGATCAAGGCCGTAGGTCCTCACGATCCTATTTACGCAAAAGCAGTACAGAAGACGCAGGCGTAACATACTGCCTCGCTCAGCAAGTACTATCACCGAGCGCAAAAAACGGCGGTAACATCTCCTTCTTATCCAACTCCCCACCCCAACGCCACACAACCCACCTAATCGTTGCATGAGAGGACTTTGCCTAGCGCTGCTATTCGTAGTGCCCCTCACCTATGGCCGGTCCCAGGCCGGAGAGGAAGCACGCGACTTCACAACGCTACTACAAGACATCTGCGCGCAGCCAGCCGCAGATGAGGCCCCCTACCATATGCTAGAGCAGCAACTCTGGGAATACTACCATGCTCCACTAGACCTCAACCACACCTCGCGCGAGGCCCTAAGCACGCTCTACATCCTCACAGATACGCAATTAGACCATTTCATTAGGCATGTAGCACGCCACGGCCCCCTTGTATCTATCTACGAACTACAAGCAATCCCCACACTAGACTTACCGACCATCCGCAGACTACAGCCCTTCGTATATGTAGACGAAGTCGCGGCAGACTATCGTAACCGTCCCTGGTGGGCGCCTGCTATGCTTGGTGCCAGGAACAGCTACATCTCAATACGCTACCAGCGTACAATGCCTACGCAGAAGGGGTATCAACAGAATAGAGAGGGCGTGGTACCTTATCTAGGCTCACCGCATGAGCTTGCTATGCGCTTACATATACGACAGCCATGGGGACTAGGAATAGGACTATCTACACAGAAGGGCTCAGGAGAGACGCTTACCTGGGACCCTGCAACGCGCCAATATGGTTTCTCTCCCTGGCGCTTTCATGTGCTACTCAAAGACCAAAAGTACCTCAAGGCCCTTGTGCTGGGAGACTATGCGGTGGGCTATGGGCAAGGACTAGTGCTCAACGCAGGCTTTAGTGCAAGTAAGAGCAGCGAAGCCATCAGAGTGATGCGCACCAACAACCTAGGTATCCGACCGCATACAGCCCTAGGACAAGCAGCTTTTAGGGGTTTAGCAGCTACCTGGCAATGGAATCTTGTGGAATGGACCATCTATGGATCCTCGGTAGCATTGGATGGCACAGTGCGAGGAGAGCCCGATATGCATTATGTACAAACGCTTTACCGGGGAGGCTACTACCGCACACAGAATGATCTAAAGAAAAAGGGGCGTATACGAGAACAAGTCATAGGAAGCACGGTAGTGTATAAAGGACCTGTACGGAGCGCTGAAGTGGGCATCAATATATTATACGGATACTACAGTTTACCTCTCTGCCCTGATTCTGAAAAGCATCCCCCATGCGTATTCAAGGGGCAGCACTACGCTAACAGCAGCATTTTCTACAAGTATCTCTGGCACAACCTACTCTTCTTCGGCGAAGGAGGGATAGCCAGGCACCGGCAAGTAGCGGCCCTAGCCGGTGTAGTCGCCAGCTTATCACGTTACGCAGACGCTACCATACTGTGGAGGCATTATAGGCAAGGGTTCTATAGCCCTTATGGTAAGGCCTTTAGAGAAAACGCTTCCGGGAACTGTAATGAGCGAGGCCTGTACCTGGGGGCTAAGGTGCGCCCTCTGCGTCGGCTCCACCTCGATGCCTACTATGACTACTTTTACTTCCCCTGGCAACTTGGACGAAGGACGAGTGGCTATGGCTGGTTGCTCAAAGGTACTTATCAGCTCAGCAGAAAATCGCTACTCTATCTGCAGTGCAAAGCCGTAGTCAAGCCCAAAAAGATTACCGAACCGCTCGCATTAGCGATTAGCACGCAACATATAGGGAAGCTATGTGGTAAGTATTTCTGGAGTAAAGCCGTTAGGACTAATAGCGAACTGCAGTGTGCCCACCACCGGCATGCAACGGCCCCTAAATGGGTCTACGCCGCAGTACAAGATCTAGTCTATAGGATACGCTCGCTACAGCTGAAGGCTCGCGTAGCTTACTTCAACACCACCCTTCAGGAGGAGGGCAAAGCCGCTAAACAGCAGCGTAAAGACTATCCACTGTATTTCTACGAGCCTAATGTATTGCACACAGGGTTTAACTTCCCAGCTTATCGGGGGCGAGGAATGCGTTATTGCCTCTTGATATGCTATAAGCCGATAGCTACCATGCGGCTGGAGGCAAAGTATGCGCTCACCTGGTATTACGATAGACAGTCTATAAGCTCGAGTAATACAGCCATGGAAGGCCATCGAAAGCATGACATCAAACTGCAGGCAGTGTATAAGTTCTAAAGCCTGAAAAGCTATCGGAGAGATACAGAAAGAGTACAAGTCTCTAGCCAGCGGACTGCATTATCCTCGCCCGCAACCACCCACGGCGCCTACACAGGGGAGACAGCACCAGAACGGAAAATTTGTGCGCTATTCCTAATGCCCATGCGCTACATCGCCGACCTACATGTACACTCTAACTATGCGCGGGCTACTAGCCGCGACCTTGACTTAGCCTCTCTACACCAGTGGGCTAGGATCAAAGGCATCGACATTGTAGGCACAGGAGACTTCACCCATCCTTTGTGGTTTCAGGAGCTTGCGTCCCAGCTCATGCCTGCGGGAAACGGGTTCTTCCAGCTCAAGCATCCACCTTCTGATCCCCCTGGCTTCCAGACACAGGTCCGCGACGTACACTTCTGCCTCTCTACAGAGATTTGTACTATTTACAAGTACAGAGGGAAGGTCCGTAAGAACCACGTCCTCCTCTATGCTCCCGACCTGGCCACCGTCGCCAAGCTCAATAAACGGCTCGCCACCATCGGTAATCTACAAGCAGACGGACGCCCTATCCTGGGGCTGCCTACGCGTGACCTGTTGGAAATTGCCCTAACCACCTCAGACCGTATTCATCTGATCCCGGCCCACATTTGGACACCTTGGTTCTCTACACTAGGCTCCAAGGCAGGTTATGACAGCATTGAGGATTGCTTCCGTGACCTCGCCCCGCACATCTTCGCGCTAGAGACTGGGCTCTCCTCAGATCCTGCCATGAATCGCCTGCTCAGTGCCCTAGACCGTTACACACTCGTCTCTAACTCCGATGCCCACTCCCCCAGGAAGCTAGGACGCGAGGCGAACCTCTTTGACTCCGCCCTGACTTACGACGCAATGTTTGAAGCCATTCGAACACGCAAGGGGTTTGTAGGCACTATAGAATTTTTCCCTGAGGAAGGCAAGTACTATCTAGACGGTCATCGCCAGTGCGCCATCTGCTTAGACCCCACAGCCACCCAGCGCTGCCAAGGCAAGTGCCCCAGCTGCGGCGCCTCCATCACCATCGGCGTTCTGCACCGCGTCACAGCCCTAGCCGATCGCCAAACGCCCTTGCCTCATATAGACCCGCGCTCCGAATACATCATCCCCCTCCCCGAGATCCTATCCGAAATACAGGGCATTGGCCCTAACAGCAAAGGCGTACAGCAGCATTACCAGCGTGCCATTGCCTTATTCGGTAGTGAGTTTACCTTGCTGAGAGAAGTGCCGCTGGAGGATATTCAGCAGCAGCTGGGGCCTGTTCACGCTGAAGCTGTCCGGCGGCTACGTGCACAGTGCGTCACTCCTACTCCTGGTTACGATGGTCTATATGGGTCAGTACATATCTTCCGGCCTGGAGAGCTAGTGCGTGGCCGTCGG
The DNA here is from genome assembly GCA_038526075.1 of Bacteroidota bacterium. GTDB lineage: Bacteria > Bacteroidota > Bacteroidia > Cytophagales > Amoebophilaceae > JBCBHC01. Next base: position 8,763 of record JBCBHC010000004.1, read on the forward strand.
GGAGAGGTAGCGCTTCGTGTAGCGTAGCGTTATGGCTCCCATGGACCGTATTTTGATCATAGCCGAGAAAGCAGCAGAGGAATCATGTTGCCTACGCGTATCGATTACTCCGATATTTCTTGTAACTTGTGTGGAAATTTTGTGGATGCGCCGCTGCTTGAAAGCAACAGTGTCTGACAGATGTAACGCACACCATATCCCTTACCAAGGAGAGAGGATACCATACGAAGACAAATGCTTTAAGGGTGCTTACGGGAGTCCAGTTGTCGATATATTTATCAACTATGAGGGACACACAATAATTTTTATGGATGAAAAGCACTTTTAGATTGTCTATCCGCGCAATTATTACTTATTTGGTGGCGTAAGCAGCTGTCTGATGCAATAGCCAACCCAACCCGCATTATGAATGGCCTTGTAGTCACTCAGCTGCTTCATTATTTCAGTGCACAATAAGCGCAAAGGCAGCATCTCCAGGTGGCTGCACGCCAGCGTAGTAGGCAGTTGGGTGCTTACATGGCTACTAGGTTCAAGCCTGGGCGCCACCAAGCCATATGATAGTAGACCATGACTGCAGCCGATATCAATGCTGTGCGAGGTTCGGGAATATTTTACTTGAGCAATAAACCTTGCACGCCGATACGTTAACCCAATACCAAGAACTATTCACATACACCCATGCCAATATTGACTAACTATAGCCCGAAAGTAAAACTATTCGGTACCTCATGTACACCATCAGAAGCTTCCGTAGTCGTCATCCCGATCCCTTGGGGCGTGACGGCACCGTCGCGTTCCAGCGCTGCGCTAGGCCCAGACCACATTCTAAAAGCATCGTACCAAGTCAAAAGCTTCCCTACAGCGTATGCCAATGGGACCAAGCTAGGCATCGCAATGCTGCCTATTCCGCACAACTGGAAAATGATTAGCGATAGTCTAAGACATCACACCTTAGGGCACATTCATGCAGTAGAATCTGGCTCATCTATTCTAAAGTTTAAGGCCAGCCTTGCAAAAAAAGTAGACCAATATGCGTACGAGCTGAAAGAGCAAACTAAGGTTAGGGCACATACTTATCTGAAGCAAGAGAAAATGGTTGTGACGCTAGGAGGTGACCACAGCACATCGCTAGGGCTTATAGAAGCTATGGCAGACCATTACAACAACATGGGGATCTTGCATATTGGTGCCAATCCGGCTATGCATCAGGCATACCAGGGCGTGAAGCACTCACACGCGTCTACGATCTACAATGTCTTGGAGCTCGCGCATGTAGTACAGGTGGTGCAGATAGGACTCCGCGACTGCACGCCTGAAGAGCAACGTATGGTCCAGCTACACGAAGGGCGCGTGCACCCCTTCTACCACAGTAGCCTAAAGCAGCAACAGCTACAAGGAGCTACCTGGCATGAACTCTGTATGCCCATCATAAAGTTGCTCCCCGACAGAGTGTACATCAACTTCAACATCAACGGCCTAGATCCCAAGCTATGTCCCAGCACTGGTGCGCCCGTACCTAATGGATTAGAGCTGGATGAAGTCTACTACCTCATAGATAATATTGTCAAGGCCGGGAAGCAAATTGTAGGCGCTGATTTGTGTGAGGTAGCGCCAGGAGAAAATATGGACTGGGATGCGCAAGTGGGAAGCCGAGTGCTTCAGTATTTGTGTATGGCTATAGGCGCCAGCCAAGGCAAGCTAACGTCCAAGAGCGCCGCACCGAGTACTGAGCATGTGCGTGTGTAGCCGTCAGGTGCTTCATTGTGGTCCATGGTATTACTGCTACGCTGCTACCACAGCCATGTTTGGGACAGATAGGTAGCACAAAACTAAAGTTTACACAGCTGACGATAACCCCTCTCGTCAAGGAATTTAACGACCAAACATATGTATACAAGGAACTTACTTCGACACTCACTTTGGATCTCCTTACTCACATTCGGTCTAGGGATTATACCCGTGGGCGCAGTCGCAAAAGTCAGCAGTACCGCTTCCGCTACCACGCTGAGCGATGCAAAAGCATCGCTCAAGTCTACTCCAGCGCTACCTGCGCACACTACCATGCACGAAGCACCTACATTACCTCCAGGCTGGCTAGCATTGCCCTTTGCTGTACTCCTCCTCATGATTGCTACAGGTCCGCTGCTATATGCACAATTCTGGCATCGGCATTACCCCAAAGTGGCCTTACTGTTAGCTGGCTTAGTAGTATCCTACTATATGGGCGCTATGAATAACTATGAGAAGCCGGTAGAAGCACTAATGGAATACATCCAATTTATTGCGCTTATTGCTGCCTTGTACATGGCTTCAGGGGGTATCCTCATTAAGATTAATAAGGCAGCCACGCCCATAGTCAACCTGACCATACTACTCATAGGCGCCGTCATTGCCAATCTTATTGGTACCACAGGAGCTTCCATGTTGCTTGTTCGCCCATACATTAGGCTCAATGCTGGTCATATCAAAGTGTACCACATCGTGTTCTTCATCTTTATGGTCAGCAATGTAGGGGGAGCGCTTACTCCCATTGGTGATCCTCCTCTTTTCCTGGGTTTCTTGAGCGGAGTTCCCTTCCTCTGGACGCTACAACATAACTTCCTGCCCTGGCTAACGGCTGTCTCCCTGCTAGGAGGCATTTTTTACGCAATAGACGCACGCCACTATGCCAACGCGGTGAAAGGAATGCCGGCAGACGCGACTGGATCTGTGTTGCAGGTGTCGGGAAAGCACAACTTTGTATGGCTTGCTTTGATCATCGCCGCTGTATTTATAGACCCTAATATCTACCATTGGGTGCCAGCCCTACACTATGGTCATCACGGCTTTTCGTTTGTTCGAGAAGTGATCTTGTTGGGCATTGCCTGGGGATCTTGCTCCTATGCCAATAGAGAAGTCTTGCAGCAAAATGCCTTTGATCTAGAACCGCTTCGCGAAGTATCGCTGCTCTTCATTGGGATCTTCGGCACTATGATTCCAGCCTTGGAGCTGATTAGCGCTTTTGCTAGCTCAGAAGCAGGGCAAGCGCTCATTACACACAACACACTGTACTGGGGGGCAGGCATCTTCTCGTCCATGCTAGACAATGCCCCCACATACCTCAACTTCACGGCAGCGAGCATGGCTGCTGAGGGGGCTGACATTGCTGCGGTGGCAGATGTACAGGCATTCGCTACAGGTGGTGTGTTTTACCAGTCGGTAGTACGGCTCAGAGCCATCTCCGTTGCTTCAGTATTTTTTGGCGCGATGACCTACATAGGAAACGGTCCTAACTTCATGGTCAAAGCAATTGCCGAAGGCTTAGGTATACGCATGCCCTCCTTCTTTGGCTACATGATACAATTCTCTGTACCCATACTGTTGCCCATATTGGTACTAGTTTGGGTACTCTTTTTCGCGTTTGTGTAGCACAAGATCGGCGCAGAATCTGACTTAAAACGTTATCCTCACCGCCTCCCAGTATGTTCAGAATCTGGTCTATCGTCCGAGGAGTCAGCATACTACTAGGGCTATTGTTGCTAGTAGTTAGCATTCTCTGGGTAGAAGCAACGCGTACGAGTAAAGTATGTAGCCTAGTCGATATCGTCATCAATGGCAATGAGGCGCAGCACTTCGTTAGCAAGGCAACGCTGCATGAAAAGATCACCGAACAATGTGGAGCACCAGTCGTTGGCCAGCCGTTGCATGCGCTCAAGACCCATTTCATTGAAAATACCATTAAGTCTAATAGCTTTGTACGTAGAGGAATCGTGTATAAAAACCTGCGAGGCCACCTAAAAGTTATTGTCACGCTTAAGCAGCCTATCGCCAGGGTCTTACTAGAGAATGCTTCTGGGAAGTACATAGATGAGCAAGGAGAGCTACTGCCACTATCAGACTATTGTACTGCTCGAGTCCCCATTGTAACGGTAGAAACACTCCCCCGAATAGCAGGCAATCTCTGTGAAAGCGCTCATGGCGCCAACGTACTGAAGTTACTTCGCTACATTAATGGAGACCCATTCTGGCAGGCACAAATTGCATACATACACATCGATACTCAGGGAAAAATCCTCATGCATACGCAAGTCAGCAAGCAATGTGTAGAGTTCGGATATCCCGAGGATATCGAACGAAAGTTTGATAAGCTACTGCTTTTTTACCAGAAAATTGTTCCTCACAAAGGATGGAATACCTATAAGCGCGTCAACCTCGAATTCGCTCGTCAGATAATTTGCGAATAAAGTATGGAGCAAGACAAAATCATCGTCGGACTGGACATTGGCACCACCAAGATATGCGTCCTCGTAGGTAAAAGAAGCCAGCGCGGTAAGGTAGAGATCTTAGGAATAGGGCAGGCCGTGTCAGACGGCGTAGTGCAGGGCATGGTCACTAACATTGACAAGACGGTAGTAGCGATCCGGCAGGCGATTAAAGAGGCTGAGGACCAATCTAATATCGATATCAACGTAGTGAATGTGGGGATTGCGGGGCACCACATTCAGAGTACTGTGCACCAAGGTAGTATCACGCGTGAGGCTGTAGAGGAAGAGATTACGGTGGAAGACGTCGCGCGCCTCACAAGTGATATGTACCGCATTGTAACGCCTCCAGGCCGTGAGATTATTCATGTAACTCCACAACATTATACTGTCGACTATGAGGAAGGCATCAAAGATCCTGTGGGCATGTCAGGCGTCAAGCTGGAGGCTGACTTTCATATCATTACAGCGCAGACTGGTGCGGTCAATAATGTGCGTAAGTGCGTTAGGAGAGCTGGACTAGAAGTAGAGAGTCTCATACTAGAACCACTGGCCTCCAGCATGGCGGTACTTAGTGATGCGGAGAAAGAAGTGGGTGTGTGTTTGGTAGACATCGGAGGGGGCACAGTAGATATTGCTATCTTTCACGATGCTATTATACAGCACACGGCTGTGCTTCCTTTTGGCGGCAAGGTGATTACAGCAGATCTAAGGCAGGGGTGCAAGGTCATGGAGCAGCAGGCTGAGCTACTCAAAACACGCTTTGGGAAAGCCCTGGCAGAGGAGGCCAGCGAAAATGAGGTCATCACCATCCCTAGCTTACACAACCGCCCCCCCAAAGAAGTATCTGTACGCAATTTGGCCTATATCATAGAAGCCCGCATGGCGGAGATCGTCGAGCTAATCCATACAGAGATTATTGCCTCTAGCTTCCAGCATAAGCTAGCTGGAGGCATCGTCATTACAGGTGGCGGCGCACAGCTACAGTGCGTTGAGCAGTTATTTGAACATATTACTGGACTAGATACAAGGGTGGGTGCTCCCAATGAATACTTAGATGCCAATAGCTTGGAGAAAGTCAAGGATCCCGCATATGCCACTGGCGTAGGACTAGTGCTAGCAGGCTTTCGGGCACTAGACTATCGAGATGAGTATTACCGCACTGCAAAGGACATTAGTGGCAGTGCCAATAGGCCTAGTAGTAAACAAGATAAGCAGCAAGGCAGTGACTTTTTCCGCCGCATTTTGAACAAGACCAAGGGGCTGCTTATAGATGACTACAGTGCATAACAAACATAATGTCCCACTTTGACGTATCAGCACCATGGAGATCACCTGGGAGCAGCTTAACAAATTTGTTGATGAGCCTTACTTATCTCGAGGAGAAAAGTACTGTGATGAAGGACTAGTGGGGATAGTTAAGGAGGGTAAAAAGTATGTGAAGGCACAAGTACTAGGCTCTACCATGTATGAGGTAACGTTGCGCCTGATCAATAAACGGCTAAGTGGAGAATGTAACTGTCCTGCCTTTGAGGACTTTGGCCCTTGCAAGCATATAGCAGCCACAGGATTGGCACTACTGAAAGGGGAGAATTATGTATACAGCCCCGTTTATGAGCGAAGAGCACAGGGTAAGTCCCGAATAGAGGAATTGTTGATACGTCAAGCTAAGAGCAAACTTGTTGCACTACTTCTGCCCGTCATAAATGAAAATCCCGACATGCTGCTACAGCTAGGGGAAGAAGGTGCTGAATTACTGGACGGAGGCACATATTTTTGGGAGTGAGTACGTGCTTGACGTACGCAGAACTGATTAGCATTCTCCTTAGTGTCGCAGCGTATTATTAATCATTCCACACAAAAACTGCTGTAATCATGAGAATTCGAAGGCGTAACCAAAAGGAGGCAATAGAAATTACAGAAGAGCAATTGAGAGAACTGGTCATAGAACCTTTTTTTTCTCAAGGCGAGGAATGCTTTGAGGAGAGGATGGTAGAACTTTTAGAAAAAGACACAAGCAAGATACATGGGCGCGCCATCGACAATACCGTTTACTTTCCTACTTTGTATTTCGATGATGGAGAACTGAGCGGAATTTGTAGCTGCCATCCTTTCCAGGTGTATGGTCCTTGTAAACATATGGCTGCAACGGGACTAGCTTGGATCGCAAAAAGTCAGCATGGAACCTACAAGCCTAGCCCAGCATACGAAGCCAGGATGCTGTTCTTCGATACCGTGTATTACATCCTCGGGCAGAAAAGTAAAAAGGACTTAGTTAGCTTATTAATGGATGTCATTATCGACGATCCTAAAAAAGCATTCTTGCTGCGAGAAGATGGCGCACTGCTATTGGCTGACAATGATTTTTGGGTGTAGGGCTAGTCATGAATTACAAATGCAAATCCCCAGATGCTTACCAGTCTTCTTACGCAAGGAGAGTAGCGATAATGAGATAGCTACATGGTTGTCATAAACAGATAAAGAAATGAATGCGGGCGCTTATCGATTTGATCTCCCCACACACCACCGGTCCATCATTAAAGTAATGGGTGTAGGTGGCGGCGGTAGCAACGCGGTGAATAATATGTACAGCCGCGGTATTAAGGATGTCTCTTTTGTTATCTGTAATACTGATGCGCAAGCGCTGGAGAATAGCCCTATTCAGAACAAGTTACAACTTGGGATGAACTTGACAGGGGGGCTGGGAGCTGGTGCCAGCCCAG
>JBCBHC010000005.1:0-14984 GCA_038526075.1 Bacteroidota bacterium
TCTACTCTTTTTATATCTAAGATGTCGTTTTCCCCAGCAAGTAGCTTAGCTTGCATTGCGTTTAACACCTCTGCCCTAGTGGCTCCCTTTTTTACTATTGTTTTAGGAACAGGACCAGTGAACAGGCCGTCACACGGACGGGCATCAACTATTACCGCACTAGGTTTGTCTTCCCTCAGTACTTCTAACCTTTGAAGTTGTTTGATCCGTGCTGCCACCCTACATACAGAACTTTCCACGACGCTTTCAGGATATCGAACATTCTTAAACAAGGTTACGTAATCTTCAACCGTAGCATCTACACGCAGTGTCTTCGCTTTGCCAACTAACCATTGGTATCCGACCAAAAATTTTATAATACCTATTACAGTTTTGTTATCCAAACCGATTTCATTGCGTTCCAAAAGGCCGACCACCAGCTTCGCTCTGCGCTTCTCTGGACTCACGTTCTGCTTCAACCATTCTATAACAGACTTGACATACCTGTAGGGGACAGCGTTCTTCCCCACATGATCTTGTAAGGCGTCTAAGAAGCTCCGTACCATTGCTCCTTCCACACGTAATGCCATGAGTACATTCATGGTAGTCTTCTCATCTTGGCTATGTGAAGCTAAATCTACTTTACTGAACTTGTAATCCCGAATAGCTTTATAGCTGCTCTCTCGCCTATATTCTTCTATAATATGCGTGCTCGCAGAGACTCCCGCGAGCTCGTCCATTACTGCAATGGCTTCCTTGACTTTCTCTGACGCAAGGCCATGCGGAATAGCATCTACGTACTGCTGGAAAGTTGCCTTCGCATCTTGTTTACACCACGCATCTTTCACTTCCTTGGCTATCTGCAGCTTTCCCTTGTTACCATCACGTGTTAGGTATTGTTTCGTCAAGCCAGCGTAAGTACCTAATACAAAATTCTCAGGCACAAGCGCTGTATATTGTTTTAATAACGCTTCATTTTCTCTTCTTCTACGTTGCTGTTTTCTATGTGAAGATTTAACATCACGAGTCTTAATAATTTCTTCGCGACCACAACTAAATAGCGCAAAAAATACCGCCGCTAAGAGCATAAATGATTTTTGTTGCATAATCATAATTTTTTGTGTGAGAAAAAAGGACAAAATTTCGTTGCAACTACTCAGCCGCTTAGATACCATTTTGCTATCTCGACCGACCTCTACAGCCCCTCACTTACAGAGTGAGAGGGTTGTAGGAAAGTGTACAGTGTCTGTGTTATTGCATGTTGCAATGTAGACGTAACTGAGTAGCGCCATTTCACTTCCATGAACAGTCGGTAAATTTAGAGAGATTAAGATAGAACCACAAAAAGACTACAACTCAAGCACGTAATAAAGAGTAAATGACTATTTAGCATCGTCACTTAGCTGTATGTAAAGACGCACAACAGAAAAGCAACCTAAATCACGCAAGTCTTGGGATCTTCCGCGCTTTTGTCATTAGTTTTGGGTTGTGAAACTACACATATACATATATTTGGTCATTGTGCTGATGAGCGCGGCAACGCTCTCCGAGCGTGAGGACAAACACTTGGACACTACGCCCCAGGACATATATAACCCCACCACCACGCTATTCATAACCCCTGCATATGTCAAGGACCACCTAGGGGGATACCAGCCTGTAGCGAAAGATTTCAAAGACATTAGTAGGCTGCACCGCCATACACTAGTACAGCAGCACCGTTACCTACTCCAACACCTAGGCAATACCGGGACTGCTGCTAAGGCTATTCTGTATACTCTACCCCAGCGTACAGGCGCTACCTCGGGATTCTGCGTGCATGACTGGTACTTTCGTAATCCCCACCACCTGCGGTACTACAACACCAAATCACCCTACGCAAAGCTCAACATCACCCTCTCGCAGCTCACTTACCTGACAACGGATGTATGTTTTAGCCGTAACGTAACCCCTCACTGGGACATAGGAGCTTGTTTCAAATACCTGGACATTAATAGGCGATGGGTGCCATTTGACACTAACGATAGGGATGCGCTTTCACAAGGAGTGGACTTCTTTACACACTTCAAAACGCCTGCAGAGCGGTATCAGCTATTCCTGCACTTGCTGCTGGGCAAACACCAAGAATTCCAAGCAGGAGGCATCATTGGTGTAGTCAGGAGTCAAGATGGCAAACTCGGCTATGGCCAATATATCCCAGAGCGGCGAGAAACGCCGCTAGGTAAAGGGCTATTGCATGAAACGCGCCAGCTAAACCGTCTTGGCCATCCTCCGGCTGAAAGTACTGAGGTGAGAAAACAGCTCTATGGGTACCATCAGCTGGCGATGCTAGCGGAACTACTCTGGGGCTATCATGAGCTCAGCATTGGCAAGCAGGAATGGCGATTGGAGAAGCTAGGACTTCGTGAAGGCGTACGCGAAACATTAGGAGGTAGCAAAGAAGATCCTGAAATGGGAATCAAAGACACAGCCTTTATGTGGGATACCGAAAATGAGTGGGGACTCAAGGGTAACTGGAGCCGAGTATTTGGCAGAGGCTATTACAGGCACCGGTACATTCGCTATCGCCAAGAGCATCTTTACAAGCTTAGTGAGTACGAAGACTTCAGATGTAAAGAGAACAAGCATGTAGATCTCCATGAACACTATGTAGGCCTTAGTGCACGCTGTGTAGTCATCGCCCCGAACCACAAGCTGCACGCTCAGGGAGAGTATCTACTCGGCAGCTGCTACAAGGCTAAAGCTGGTTACCAAGGGCCACACTTTGCGCTAGACTGTCAACACATCAAGTACACGCCTTCTCTTATCGCCAGGTATTACGAAAGCTATCATCGTGCGTGGCAACATAAATTCGAGTTGCCCACGGCTACGTGTATCGCGGGGAGCGTGGAAATAGAGACACGCGCGGTGAAGTTCCGCCCCCGTGTGCAGATGACACGTATACGGCAACCAATTTACTTTAAGCATGCTGCTACCCCTAAGGGAAAGGCTGCGAAAGCTGACAAGGGGAGCATCCTCTGGGCTAAGCGTCTTCAAATCATTGCCCTGCCGTGCCAAGCCCAGGGCCATGCAGATGTATTCTCGGCAGGTGCTGCATGCAACCTGAGTGTAGGAAAGCATGTGCATTGGGATACAGATGTAGTCTATGCGCAAGTCTCTGGCAAGGCGGCAGCAGTATTCCAGGTACCCACTCTATTCTTAAACACAAAACTCTACTACGAGCAAAAAGCAACCGCCGGAGACGGCATTATGGCAGTGGGGGTGGACATGCACTATAAATCTACCTATATGGCTGATGGCTACGACTTGGTTACACGGCAGTTTTATCTTCAGGATGAGTTTGCCGTGCGTGGCTACCCCGTCCTCAACCTATTCTGTAACTTTCGTATCAAAAGCTTCTGTGGATTTTTGAAAGTAAGCCACATCAATCAACATCTGCCATGGCCAGGCTACTTTATTACTCCCTACTACCCAGGTGCGGGACGCTCCTTTGATCTAGGGATTCATTGGGCGCTGTTTAACTAGACTCCGAGCGCCATGATGGCAAAAATTACTAACATCATGCCAGGCAATGTTACATAAGCATTACTCCAGCATTTCCTACACCTTGAGGCAAGCCTCCGGCTGGTCACACTTAGCATGTATGACAAATTCTGGGAGCTTCTAAGGCCGCCCATCGCTGAGTGCAGCACTGAACAAACAGGCAAATGGTCCTTCACCAAACCCCCAGAAAACGGAACTTAGGTAGCTATCCCATAATGAGTATTGTGCTGAGCACGATGCTAGCCCTGCTAGTCATAGGGCTCTTTGGGCTACTACTCCTCCATGCCTCCAAGCTCAGCCGCATCATTCGTGAGAACGTGCAGGTGCAAGTATACCTCAACAAGTATGTGACTGAAACCCAAACGCTACGCATTCAGCAAGTGCTCCACCAGAAAGAGTATGTGCTAAGGCAAGGGGGCCATCCGCAGCTTCACTTTCTATCCAAAGAGGCTGTCGCTCAAAAGTTTGTACAAGAGACGGGCGAAAATTTCCTGAACGTACTAGATAGAAATCCGCTGAGAGCGGTATACCTAGTACACATTACGCCGTCCTATCAGGACGAGCATCAGCTGCAGTACATCAAGCAGGAGCTAGAAGAGCTAGAAGGAGTCTTTGAGGTGGACTACATAGCTAACTTCGTGGCTTCTATGAACAGCAATATCATTCGGATAGGGATTGCGCTGGGTAGCTTTGCGATGGTGTTGCTGATGGCTGCGGTAGTCTTAATGCACAATACAATCAAGCTGGCCATCTACGCGCAGCGGTTCCTCATCAGGAGCATGGATCTAGTAGGGGCCACACCAGCCTTTATCAGGAAGCCTTTTGTACTACGCGGGGTACTGGTGGGGCTATTGGCAGGCACTATGGCCGATAGCTTGCTGCTACTGCTACTACACTACGCCAACAAGCAGGCAACGATCCTCACGACGCTCCAGGAGCCTGCACAGGTCTTTGCGCTGCTGGGGGGCGTGCTTAGTCTAGGGGTCCTTGTCAGCTTCCTTAGCACCTACAATGCCGTCAACCGGTACCTACGTATGTCGCTAGATGATCTGTACTAGGAGAGTACTTCGCCCTGACCCCTCACAAGCTCTAACGCAAGCTTTTTGGTCTCGACTCAAGTGTATGCGCCCACCTGGCAGTATGGAAGCGTGAAGGTGCAGATAAATAATTACCGCTGGGTGAGACGGCCGCCCTCGGTACTATCTGTGGTGCACACGCTGCTAGATTCTGTCCAACATACAGACGCAAGTTCACCATAGGGAGCATCTCTAGTACATCATCCAGTAGTTTGTTTTGTGGTAGCAGTGTAATGCTTAGATTTGCACCCTTCTGTATCAACAGGGGCAAGCACGGCTAGGGTGCTGTGTAATCACATAAAACTAGGACTTTAACCTCATGACCGAAACCGCAGAAAAAACGCATACATCACTGGCATCCAGTAATTGGGATGCCATGGGTACCGACACAATATCGGAAGAACATTATACAGCGCAGGAGAAAGCAGTACTCACGAAGCTTTATGAAGATACGCTCACTAAGATTGATGAGCGCGAGGTAGTCATCGGCACGGTGGTAAGCATTAGCAACAGAGACGTAGTGGTCAGCATTGGGACCAAATCTGATGGACTTATTCCACTAAATGAATTCAGGGATACGCCGCAGCTCCAGCCTGGAGATGAAGTAGAGGTCTACGTGGAAGAACAAGAAAATGCCAAAGGGCAGCTAGTGCTCTCGCGGAAAAAGGCTAAGCTAGTTAGAGGATGGGAGAAGATACAAGCCGCTCAGGATAGCGGAGAAGTTTTAGAAGGCTTTGTGAAGCGTAGAACCAAAGGAGGCCTGATTGTAGACATCTACGGCATAGAGTCTTTCTTGCCTGGCTCACAGATAGACATTAAGCCTATCCGTGACTTTGACGCGTATGTGGGCAAGGCCATGGAAGTAGCCGTTGTAAAAATTAACTACGCCAACGACAACGTCGTGGTATCGCACAAATTGCTGATAGAGAAGAGCCTCGAAAGCCAGAAAACCGAGATCATCGGCAATCTAGAAAAAGGGCAGATTTTAGAAGGAATCGTCAAGAACATGACCAGCTTTGGGGCATTTGTGGACCTGGGCGGCGTCGATGGCCTGCTGCACATCACAGACATGTCCTGGGGTAGGGTTAACCGCCCAGAGGAAGTGGTAACCTTGGGTGATAAAGTCAAAGTGGTAGTCACGGGCTTTGATGAAAACAAGAAGCGCATCTCGCTAGGGATGAAGCAGCTCACGGCACACCCCTGGGATGCCTTACCAGCGTCTGTGCAGGTAGGCTCTGTCGTGAAAGGTAAGGTCGTGAACATCGTCGACTATGGAGCGTTCCTAGAAATCCTGCCAGGTGTAGAAGGCCTCATCTACGTGACGGAGATGTCCTGGTCACAGTATCTACGCAACACCAAAGACTTGGTCAAGGTAGGTGAGGAGATAGAAGCCATGGTCCTAATGCTGGACCGCGAAGAGAAGAAAATGTCACTGGGTGTCAAACAGCTCACTGCCGATCCTTGGGAGAAGGAAGGCCTGATGAAGCACTATGCTGCTGGCACCAGACACCAAGGCACCGTCAGGAACATGATCCACTTTGGGGTGTTTGTAGAGCTGGAGGAGGGGATAGACGGGTTGCTACATGTCTCAGACTTATCGTGGACCCAAAAAGTCAATCCCAACGAAGTATTCACCATTGGGGATAAAATAGAAGTCATCATTCTAGAGATTGACAAAGAAAGTAGAAAGGTGTCCTTGGGTGTCAAGCAACTCGAAGAGAACCCCTGGGATACCTATGAAACAATGTTTCAGGTAGGCTCCACCCATCAGGGGACCGTGACTAAACGGGTAGACAAGGGCAGTATAATAGAGCTGCCGCATGGCATAGAAGGCTTTTCCCCTAGGCGGCATCTCTTTAAGGAGGACGGCAAGGAAGCCGCCTTAGGAGAAGAGCTTAACTTTCGCGTACTAGAGTTCTCTAAAAATAACCGGAAGATTTTACTGTCGCACACCAACATATTCTCAGAGAAAAAGGCAGGTACGGTTAAGTCCAAGGCAAGGTCAAGTGCTAGGCAGCATGGGCATATTGAGGGCGACGCTGTATCCAAAGGGAAGTCAGCTTCAGAAAGTGAAGCCGCTGTGTCCGAGGAGCAGGCAGAGTAGAAGCAATAGCGCTTCGACACAGACGGGAGGTAGCCTTGTTAAGGTCGCGTGGCCGAGTGGCTAGGCAGAGGTCTGCAAAACCTCCTACGGTGGTTCGAATCCACTCGCGACCTCATAAAGCACTTTTGTGATGCTGCACCGGCACACAGAGCCGGTAGCGGTCCTAAGTAAGTAGTAGCGGCTAGCCAAGCAGCTTCTCAGAGAACAAAGACAACCTACATTGAAACTGTAAGGCGCCTGGGTGGCGGAATTGGTAGACGCGTTGGTCTCAAACACCAATGGTAGCAATACCGTGTCGGTTCGATCCCGACCCCAGGTACACTGTCCACGGAAGACCACAGCGGACTTCCCCAGCACACCACCGCATTCGTATCATGTAGCCCCTATAGTCCTACAAACACTTCGACCTCCTAGACCATGCAGCTAAACAAGAAGCACTTCAGTGACTTATTCTCTTACTTCCTGCGTGGACTGCTCCTAGTCGGCCCCGCTGCGCTGACCATTTACATCATTTCACAGACGATTCACTGGATAGATAGCCTCATCGGCTTGGACATTCCTTTCCTTGGGATGATTATCCTTGTGGTATCCATTACCCTGTGCGGCTACATAGGCTCCACGCTACTGATAAAGTCTGTATTAGACCTCACAGAGAGCTTCATCTCCCGGCTCCCCATCGTTAGCCTTATCTACTCGTCGCTGAAAGAATTCCTGGGGGCATTTGTGGGGAATAAAAAAAAGTTTGACAAGCCAGTACTGGTAGTCATGAACAGGGAAGCGCGCTTGCATAAGTTGGGCTTCGTAACGCAGGAGGACCTGGCGGGGATGAACTTGCCAGGGAGCGTGGCAGTGTATGTTCCCCACTCTTACAACATCTCTGGTGACTTGTTTATTCTCCCCAAGGACACTATCACCCCTGTTAACATATCCAGTGCTGAGGTTACGAAGTTCATTGTCTCTGGCGGTGTGACCGGGCTCAAGTGCCTGGAGAATGTCAGATAAGAGGCTTTCAGCCTCGGTAGCGATCCCATCTATATACCCCACAAGTAGTAATAGGATGCTTAGCCCTTATGGCACAAGTGGAAAACACTTGCGCCATAAGGGGGAAACACTTGTGCCATAAGGGAGAAAACACTTGCGCCATAAGGGGATTTTCGCTTGTACCCTTATTGATATCCTATAAGCACGCATAGGATACTTAACCCACCAGCCAGATACTTGCTAACAATAGCACGACACTCACCAGCATGCATAGTACATGGTACTGCACGCCTGTGCTTTGCAGTACGATGCAATGCTGACCTAAACGCTGAGGCAGTCGTGCCATCTGTACAACTACGCCCCTACTCCACTGCTGACCAGCCCGAGCAATTGCATTACACATAGCTGTATAAGCTTTGCCTACACCATCTAGGGCATATGGCCACAGCTGTTGCTCTATTCGGCAGACGATGCGGCACATCGCCGTGTAGCCTGTAGATAGGCTGCATAGTGAACGTTGCAACGCTCGCCGCTCCGCCCAGGACATGCATTGGCTACACCGCAAATAGATCTTTGTAATTGCTGCCAAGATGATCTCCCCGGCTACTTTCGGCTGCCGAAGCTCGCTACACCGCTCATGGGCCCAGCGCCGCTGTAGATATCCGATGAATAGGCCCACACAGAGCGTACTGACAGACAGTACGGTTGCTGCGCTATGTATCCCCTGCCACGCAAGCCCTATGTCCGTCATCGTAGCCTGTAACTGCTTCCAAAGCCAGCTATCCCAGTAAGCGCCCCAGCCAGGTCCATACACAAAGCTGAGGGAGGCGATGGCGAGCAACCAGAGGCTTAGCTGCATCTGCCAGGCAGTGCCTCCTCCGGGCTGTGCAACCCTAGCGGGCTGCCATCTTGGCCTCCCCATGAAGATAGCCCAGCACTGTCGGCTCATGTAGATGGCCGTTAGAAAGGTTGCTCCCCAAACGGCTACAAGTAAGCCATAAGTCCAGAGCTGGCCTGCGTAGACTTCTGGTGTCCAATACAATGCTGCTGCGAGTATTGCTTCCTTAGACCAAAACCCAGCGCAGCCAGGCACGCCTATCACGGCAAGTGTAGCTATTAGGCAGGGATAGAATACGCCAGGGAGCGCTGAGCGTAGGCCGCCCATAGAACGGAGATCTTGCGCTTCAAGGCTATGAACCGCATGTGCTTGTAGAAAGCGGGACACAATGCCCGCGCCCAAGAAGAGGGCAGCCTTCGCAAAGGCGTGCGCAACCAAATGCAATACTGCTGCACTTGGCGCGCCTATGCCTGTAGCCATCACCACATAACCCATCTGAGAGATGGTAGAATAGGCTAACAGACGCTTGAGATGATACTGCTGCAGCGCCATCCAAGCACCCCACAACGCTGTCATACTCCCGACCATGCTCGTAAGCAACTGCACGGTGGGCGTAAGCCAGGGGCTGACGCGAAGGAGCAAGTAGGCCCCTGCACTGACTAAGGTAGCTGCGTGCATCAAGGCGGAGACAGGTGTAGGCGCTTCCATGGCAGCAGGCAGCCAATAGGATAGTGGTAGTTGCGCTGACTTAGCGGCAGCAGCCCCTAGGAAGCAAATGCCGGCCACTGTAAGCCAGCCATCAGTAGCTGGCGCCAAGGCAGCGCCAGGGGCTGGCAGCGTCAAGCTGCCAACGGTCCTCTGTATGACCAAAAGGCCCGCGAGTAGGAAAAGACTCCCGAGCTGATTGAAAACTAAGGCCTTTGTACTGGCAGCAGCAGATGCTGCACGCTGGTACCAAAAACCGATGAGCAGGTAGGAGGCCCAGCTCAGTAGCTCCCAGCCTATGAATAAGGTCAGTAGGTCATTGGCCAAGAGTAGCACTAGCATGGCCCCTAAGAATAATGTTAGCAGTGCAAAATAGCGCGGGGCGCCAGGCTCAGGCCGCATGTAAGCGAGCGAATAGACGTAAACCAGCGCCCCAACCGTAGTAGTCATCCACAGCATGACTGCTGCGACAAAGTCGAGCCGGAAGCTTACCGAAAAGGATAGCCACGCATGCCCCGCTACAGACAGCGACCACCAGGGCAGGGTCACACACCAACTATCACCCGCATACGTTCGCTTTAGGAGCAGTACACTCAGCAGCGCGAGCAGCCCCCACAGCACTGCTCCTAACCGCACCAAATGAGTATAGTACCACCCTCGCCAGCGGTTGTTAGTCCATGGCAAAAGCAGCACTGCCCCCGCCAGCGTAAGGAGTGCTGTGAAGGAAGGAACTAGATAAATCATCTGTGGGTGTGTACGGAAGCAACTGCTGCGCTAGTGGGTGAGAAATCGTACGTAATGTATCGTAGCGTGGATCTGGTATAGCTTCCGTGCTAGGGGGCTCCGTTCATACCTGAACTAGGACCTCACGGGCTTCTTTGCTATTGGCAATTCGCCGCCTACGCTTAGCTTCAGAACGCCTGCCACTTTCGCTAATTTGCCGCAAGTATTCTGCCGGGTCGGCTGCTCGCAGCTTGCTCAATTCATCTCTAATAGCTCTGATCATTTTCATGGTATCTACCGTGCATTCCCTTTTCATAATAGTACTTCTTTAGGACTTCTAATATCGATAGTGGCATATCCTAATCTCAAACTTACGGAGTTGTACTGACGTATACGAAAAAAATTTACCGTGTGTCTAAAGTTCCAGCTCACCAGCGCATCTACCCGATGGATAGTAGACAAAGCGATGTGCGCTGCGCAATAGCATCTTGCAGTGCTTGCCACTGCCATTGCTGCTCGGCGTCTAGAGAGGCTAGCTGGGCAAGCTTGTAAATCGTGGATTTTCCCTTGTCTATGGCTTCCGCCCGCACAGCCACGATAGCCACCTGCAACGCATCGGCAAGGGCGCGGATGGCAACTTGGTCACCCCATTCTGTGTCGCGACTCATCTTGTTGAGCCAGCCGTCTAGGCTCTTATAGGGGCCATATGGGAAGCTGCTCTCGTACGCCGCCCGGTTACTACGCACGTGCTCCACGGCAATGCGACGGATGGTGCGGTAGATAGTCTTCGCTGGTAGAGAACTGGATATTGAAAGGCTCCTTCTGCAGCTGGTCAGCGATGGCACGGAAGAGGCAGTTGCCGTCTCGGTCGATCTCTTGTGGTTTAAGGCCGTACCGGATGGCTGCGGTAGCAGCAAGGCGCTTCGTATCACGCTGGTGGGAGATGTCGGAACCAAGAATCTGTCCACGCTTGGTCACCTTGGCATCGGCGTCGCCCTTGATGTCAAACGCTGACGCCTCACCATCATTATCCTCATCAGGACTGCCACCTAGCAACCCAGGAATACCGTGCAGCTCATCCCAAGCTGAGTCATGCAGGACCACTTCACGGATGCTGCACATAGCTGCTTCTTCCCTCTCTGTAATACGCTCTTGCCTAATTGTCTCTGGCTGCTCGTGCAAGGTATCGCTTGGGTAGGACACAGCTTCAGCGGTACCCATAAGCGATTGATAAGAATTGTTCTGAACTTGGAGCTTAGGAGAGTAGGGCTGTGCAAGCTCATTCTCGCCCGTACAGGCATATAAGAGTGGTATAATGAGCGTGGTAGCAACCCAGCGGGGCACTAAGAATTTTGTGATGTGCACAAGTACTCTTTTTTAACGATACCGCAAGGGCGTTATTAATCCTTATCTCGTTCCTTTCCGTCAGTAATCGCCAGCGTTGCCTGCGAATTAACGCCTATGGGCTCAGCACGCATTTGTTTGAGTGCCTTCTCGATTTTCTCCTCTGTTTCGTCCATTTCGGATAATACACTCGTTAAGTATTTGAAGTGCTCGGGCGGCAAGCTTTTTACAGCTTCCCTGATATCGGCAGCTGTCTTCCGCATGCCAGATAATATTTCCCCAAAGTTATTTGGAAGGAATTCAGGTAGCACACCGCTGAGCTCGTAAAGTCTTGCCAGTTGTTGCTTACAATTTTTGGCGGCACGCTTATACGCCTCCCTGGCTTCTTTGTAAAGCCCTAGGGATACGTAAGACAAGTCATCAACATCTTCTAGCTCATCACGACATTGCTCCTGGCTTACTTGAATGGTGTGGAGAATTGCCCCACAGTAACGAGAGAATTGCTGCTCCAGGCTACCGGAACAAACCCTCGTGGTCAGACTACCGTACTGCCCCTGGACCAAATCCATGGCTATTTGACGCCTTACATCCTGCTGTAGGATCATTAACTCGGATTGAGATGCTCGTTCTTTCTGAGCAATCTGCTGACCTAGATCTATACGTCGCAGCCGCCCGAGTATCACTTGCTGGTTTCTGCTGGAGACCTCACCTTGGGAGCTGAGGGTACCAAGGAACTTGAGTACCACATCCTTAAGCTCTTCCTGGGACTTAGCTAGTCCACTGACTTCCTTCAGTAATTCTTCTGAACGCTGCCCTATTTCTTGTATTCCCCTCTGGTTATTCTGTACTATATCTTCTATGCGCTTTATACCCGGTATCAATCTTTGAAAATTCTCCGCCGTGAGTCTCCCTTGAGACTCGAGCGTAGCGAGTTTCGGCGCGAGCTCATCAACCTGACGCTTAGCTACTTGCTTGAAAGTGTCACTAACCATTTCGAATCCCTTTTGAATCGCTGACGTTGTGAGCAACTGAATTTTTGCTACGCCCTCTAGATGTTTCTGCAGATGCGTTAAGACTTTTTCTGTCTCTCTGCCCATTTCGCTGATTAAAGTGCGCTGAGTACACGCTAGCCTACCGCCAAGTTTCGCTGTCACGCTTTTGATAATCCACCGCTGTATAGACTTTTCGAATGCTGAATGGTGTTTGGTAAGGTCCTCTTTAGTAGCACACTGCTTAAATAGCTCCTCGGTAGCTTTTTGGAGCGCTGCTTGGCTCTCACGCAGTGCATGTTTTTGCTGCATCTGCTCCCGTACTTCCTTAAAAAAGCTATCCTCCGCGGGAGCGGCTTCCCGCACGCTTTTCAGATCTTGAAATCCCTCCCCAAGCGCCTGCTGGATTTGTTGGGCTTGTCGGGTACGCACCGGATCTTGGTATCCAGCCTGCTGCTCTTTGAACTGCTTAGAAAGCCCTTCAGCAAGTTCCTTGCAGCGCGCGAATACTGAACCTTGTTGGCTTTGGTGTGCCAAACTCAACAGCTTCTCCACCAAGTCATAGCTGAGGATGATGCGTATTTTTTCTTCATCTTTGGAAACAAGCTTGAGGAGTTCTTTCCTAAACGCTTCGAACTGCTTAGCAAATGCTTCTAGCGCCTCAGGCTTGCCCTCATAGATGGCTTCCATGGCCTCAGATAGGTCTTTATGCTGCTTGAGTAAAGATTCCTTGTTCCTAAAAAGACCTTGACGGTGAAAGGCCGCTATCAAAGACTTTGCGCCACGTAAAAACTGGTCCTGATTTACACCTGGTACTACACTGGCGCGGATACTAGTTAGCATACGAACCAGTCCTCCAAGGCCTTGCCCAAAGCGCTTACCTCTACGCTTCCAAGCCGTACTATAAGACACATCGGCGTCACGTTCTTTCAGGTGCTTGAGGCTACCTTCTATGCGATACAGTTGATGCAAAAAAAGGTAGTAACTACCTTTCTTAACGCTTTTCTTGAGCGCTTGGAGGTCCTCTTTGGTGCGTTTATACACTTTATCTTCTCGCTTCCACCGCCTTTCCTTGCCTAAAATGTCGCTGAGTAGGTCATAGGCGCGATAGAGCGCTTCAAAAGTGCTACTGTAAATCGAGTAATTGCCTGCGTGTAATGTTTGGCTGTTTAGATTTTTGATTCGGCCGAATAGTTTATCGCTGAGCTCTTCCACATCAGCGGTACTTTTGTTGAAAGTAGTAGGATCAATGGCGGGTAGGACGTCTGCCAATAGCTGCATGAGATACGCCTCATTAGCGATACGTTGGTCAGGAACTTGGTTGTAGATGCTGGTGAAGTAGCTGAGGAGTAGCTCTTTGGTAGGTTTGTCTTTAGGGGCTGTCTCCGCAAGGGTCGCATAAGCGGCGAGATAGGCTTCTCTATCTGCGCTGACGACAAGTGCTTTTAGCTCTCGCTCAGCGAAATTGTTTACATACTGTTGTAGCCAATGGCATAGCCCTCGCCTTGCTTGCAGGTCCGTCGCTTGGTTAAGCGCCTCTACGAGCGCCTGAGTCGTTTTGTAGCGGTCTCGGTTGTCCAAGCACCACTGCTGAACTTGCATGCTTATATCTTCTCCTTGCTTTTTCTTCTTCTCCATCGCCTCGCTCGTCGCTGTGGTCAGTGCTTGGATATTTACTGACCCAGAAGGCTTGTAATCGCTCGACTCATAGCCTTCAATGCGCTTCTGTAGCGCTTCCCAGTTACTACGCTGTATTTCACTCTTAGGAGAGAGGGGAGATAGTGATTCATAGTGACTGCCACCACGGTAGTGTAGATAAATCACGCCACTAGACTGGACGGATTTGTAGATCGTTGGCTGCTCCCCACCTGTAGCTTCCGCCCGCACAGCCACGATAGTCACCTGCAACGCATCGGCAAGCGCACGGATGGCGACTTGACCGCCCCATTCTTTGTCGCGACTCATCTTGTTGAGCCAGTCGTCTAGGCTCTTATAAGGGAAGCTGCTCTCGTACGCCGCCCGGTTACTGCGCACATGCTCCACGGCAATGCGACGGATGGTGCGGTGATAGTCTTCGCTGGTAGAGAACTGGATGTTGAAAGGCTCCTTCTGCAGCTGATCGGCAACAGCACGGAAGAGGCAGTTACCATCTTGGTCGATCTCTTGGGGCACTAAACCATAGCGAGTGGCGGCGGTACGCTTAACGTCTTGCTGCTGCGTAGGTGACTTTTCATCACCATTATCGGCGTGCTCCATACCTCCTAGGAGGCGGCCAGGCGCAAGCCCAGCATTGAAGGCCTCAGCCAATGGATCACAGGGGAGTTCTTGGACGTAGCTGCTCTCTTTAGGAAGTGGCTTGGCGCTATCGGCGTGCTGCTTGCGACCAGATAGCATCGTAAGCGCTGGGCCACTGCCTCCACAGGCGTGGAGCATGAAGGCAATGGACAGGGTGAAAAGTAACCGTGTGTAAGACAAATGTGATAGCATCATGATCGTATGTTTTTACAAATGATAGAATAAGGCCGGAAATTTGCGCTAATTCTTTCACTTCTGCAAGTGATTGCGCAGTGAAATGCCGCCTTGAGGCACATAACGAGTGAGCTTCTACCAGGGTAGTAAAGCGCTACCACGCTGATCAGGCTCCATAATCATGCTCCTAACCGTACCAAATGAGTATAGTACCACCCTCGCCAGCGGTTGTT
>JBCBHC010000006.1:0-14851 GCA_038526075.1 Bacteroidota bacterium
TACACGAGGTGCTGCAAAAGCGGATCACGAGTAATTTTCAGGTGCTCCAAATCTAATTTTAAATCCTAACGGGTATATATACCTGGATTTGCTGTGTGTTAGCATAAGTATGGGTACTCAAATGAGTGCTCAGCTCTTGGGTTTGTTCAGCGGTGAGCTTCCCTTGATAGTTACCGCCACTAGCTTTTTTAAGCCGCTTTTCGCTGTGATAAAGCGCCAAATGGTTACGAACTGTTTGATCATTGACCAAGAGGTGGTCAGCTATCTGCTGGATAGTACTGCCTTTGCTGTAGCATAGTACGGCTTTAATGCGGTCCCTTTGATGACCATCTCTAGAAGCTTTATGCTGTTTCAACAAAGCATTGCGCTCTTCTACTGATATCTCTGGGTATTTTTTCACAGCACAATTCTAGTTCAATGCCTTCATATTAACAAATCACGATTGGTATACGTGTTGTCTTGTTCCACCGTAGTTGCGCGGATACCGTGCTACAAACACGCCGGAGCGTAAGTGCTCCATGCTCGGCTTCATCTGGCTCCCCGCCATGAGAAGCATAAGGTTACCCATATACCAAATGCTGTGCGCCGTGTATCGCAGAGGATAAGGTAATCCGGCTAGGCCCTGCGCAACTCAAGCAACACGGGGCGTGCGAGCCCTCAAAGTTTCTCTCTCGCCAGATAAGTGGTGCTGAGCGGCGCGCCGTCTTTTGTGAACCACAGCTCCGTTACTACAAGATGTTACAAAGCTGTTCCTTGATTTTCTCAAGCTCCTCCTTCATCAGGATGACTTGCTGCTGTATGATCGCATCATTGGCTTTGGCGCCAATGGTATTGATCTCTCGGCCCATCTCTTGGGCAATGAATCCTAACTTTTTGCCTACTGCTTGGGTGCTCTGCATTGTCTCTTCGAAGTAAGATAAGTGCTGTGCTAGGCGAACTTTCTCTTCGGCGATGTCGAGCCGCTCCAGGTAGTAAAACAGCTCCTGCTCAAGCCTATCTTCGTCTAATTTATGGGTATCTAGCGCAGTAGATAAGTTATTCTGCAGCCTTTCGCGCAGGGCTGTACTACGCACCGGATCGCGCATCTCCACTTGCGCCAAGCTATGCCTGATAGCTTGCAAACACGACTGGAGCTGGTGCGCCAGTGCTGCCCCTTCTGTTGTTCTACTCTGGATACACTGCTGTAGTGCCGTTTGCAACACCTGGTCAAGTATCTCCTCGCTTACTTCGTAAGCGCTGTCTTGTTCCACCTTGGTGATGACTTCGGGCGATTGTAGTGCTAGCTGAAAAAGATTGGGGGCTGAAGATTTTACCTCCTTGGCAAGTGCCTGCAGCATATTGTAGTAAGCTTTAAAGAGGGACGCATTGATTTGTGTGGTAGGCGTAGCGAAGTCTTTGCGCTCATAGATTGCACTCAATGATACTTTCCCACGACAAAGCTGGGTGGCTACGCAGTTACGCCACGCTATCTCCTGCGTAGCCAGCGCTCTTGGCAGTCGCATGTTGATATCGATTTGCTTAGCGTTGATGACTTTTATTTCCACACACAAACGCATGTGATCGTCTTCAAGATTTGCCTGGCCGTATCCAGTCATAGATTGTAGCATAGGATTCTCCTTTTTTGAGGCTTTGGGAAAGATCTTGGCAGCAAAAGCTTCCAGGCAAAAGTAGCTCATCCAGGCCATGCTGCCCTACGGATCGCGTTACTTGTGCTCAATGGTAACGAGGACAATTTACATATTCGTGTGAGGAGCCTTGTATCGAGTCGGTACTTTGTAGCAATCTTGAAACATGTTAGCACTACGACGTGAAAGTAGATCCTGAAAATAGCACTGCAACGAGTATTTGGCCGAAGGTGTCGAAGCATAAGCTTTTGTGAAGCGGATCCCCCAAGGCATTTGCATATTTGGCGAACCTACTTAATTTTGAGTTACGCGTTAAGTATCCAGTTAATGGTTGCTACACAAACTGCTCACCTTATCCACAATACACCATGAATGTAGTTCTATCTCGACAAGTAAAGGAAATACTTGCCTTAGGCAGAAAAGAAGCTGTAAGGCTCAAGAGCAACCAGCTACAACCTGAACATTTACTGCTGGGAATGCTGCTCTGCAAAGATTGTCTAGCACTGCACGTACTGCAGCAGCTGGATGTGCCCATTCCTCTTCTGAGAGTAATACTAGAGAAAATGTTGCAAGAGGAAAGCACGCTTCATCAGCAGTCGCACAAGGTACCTCACGTAAAGTTGCGTACCTCTCAGGAGCACTTACAATTTGCTCCTGAGCTTTCTTATGTACTCAAGCGAGTAGCTATTGATGCCCGTCAATGGAAGATATTGAGTGTTGGTACAGGACATATCCTCTTAGCCATTTTGAATAGTAACATTGGTGCTGCACAAATTCTTCGTGAACTTAATACGCACTACGAAGATGCTAAAGAGCTGGTACTTCGCCAGTCAGCCCACCTCTGCCCAGAAGACTTTGTATCCGGTGGTACGCAACAGGACGTGGTGTCTCAGTTCCATCAAGAGTTGGCCGAAAGACCATCAAGGCATCACCAGGAAGATACCGATTCCACTCCAGCGCTTGATACATTCGGGCGCGACCTTTCTGACTTAGCTAACGCAAGTAAGCTAGATCCAATAGTAGGACGTGCAAAAGAAATTGAGCGGGTAGCCCAGATTTTAAGCCGACGCAAAAAGAATAATGTTCTGCTAATAGGGGAACCCGGTGTAGGTAAAACAGCCATTGCAGAGGGGTTAGCACTACGCATAGTCCAGGGAGAAGCACCGGAGAAACTACTGAATAAGAGAATCATAGCATTGGACGTAGCTGCCATAGTAGCTGGTACCAAATACCGTGGACAGTTTGAAGAGCGCATGAAGACGATCATGCAAGAGCTGCAAGCATCACGGAACATCATTCTGTTTATCGATGAGATACACACCATCGTCGGTGCGGGGAGTGCCGCTGGGGGGCTCGATGCTGCGAACATCCTGAAACCTGCATTGGCTAGAGGAGAGCTACAATGTATAGGCGCTACTACTCAGAGCGAATATCGCCAGCATGTAGAGGTAGATGGTGCGTTGACGCGCCGGTTCCAAACTGTGACTGTAGCGCCCACTACCGTAGATGAAACCATAGAAATTCTCAACAACATCAAGGGTAAGTACGAGGCGCACCACGCCGTGCAGTACACCCCAGAGGCATTAGAAGCCTGCGCAACCTTGTCAGAAAGGTACATCAGTCAGCGGCTATTGCCAGACAAAGCCATTGATGTACTGGATGAAGCTGGAGCTAGTGCGCATATATGCCGCTTAGCAGTGCCAGAAGATATTGCTCAATTAGAAGAGAGGCTAGGCAAAATCATAGAAGAGAAGGGTTATGTAGTCAAGACACAAAAGTATGAGGAAGCTGCAAAGCTGCGTGACCAGGAGCGACAAATGCAAGAGAAGCTAACGCTCGCCAAGCTCAGATGGGAAGAGCAGACGAAAAACCAGCGGCACGCCATCACAGAAAAGCACGTTGCACGCGTTATCTCCCAGACAACGGGTATCCCGGCAAGTAGAATTGTACAGAAGCGCGATGCTAAGCTCTTGACGCTAGATAAGATACTCAAGCAAGAAGTGGTAGGGCAAGAAGAGGCGATCAGCCAAGTAGTCAAAGCGATACATAGGACCCATGTTGGCCTACAAGCTCCCGATAGGCCACTCGCAACCTTTATATTCTTGGGTCCCACGGGCGTAGGTAAAACTGCGCTAGCCAAGGCGCTATCTGTAGCCCTCTTTGGGAAGAAAAAAGCCCTGATCAGAATAGATATGAGTGAGTACATGGAAAAATATGCTGTCTCGCGCCTGATAGGTGCTCCCCCAGGCTATGTAGGCTATGAAGAAGGAGGGCAGTTGACCGAGCAAATACGTCAAAATCCTTACAGCGTGGTGCTACTTGACGAGATAGAGAAAGCGCACTCAGAAGTGTACAACCTACTCCTACAGATGATGGATGAAGGTATCTTGACTGATGGGCTGGGCAGAACCATAGACTGCCGCAATACAATCATTGTCATGACTTCTAATGTGGGTGCTAGGACCCTACAAAGCACAGAAATGGGATTCGTGACTGCTGCAGGGAAGGCGGACCCTAGAAAAATTATACAAGACAAGGTCCAGAAAGCATTACAAAAGACCTTCAGTCCCGAGTTCATCAACCGGCTCGATGATGTGCTCGTCTTTAATCCACTCAGCGAAACTCAGATCAGGCAAATCACAGATATCCGCCTGCAAGCAGTATGCGATAGAGCCGCTAACCTAGGCTATCAGTTAGACATCACACCCAAGGCCAGGGCATTTCTGTGCAAGGAAGGGTATGATTCCCACTACGGTGTACGTTACTTGAACCGCACCATTCAGCGGCATGTAGAAGATCCTCTCACTGCTAAGGTACTAGCAGGAGATATCCAGCCCGGAGACGCTATTCAAATCAGTCACAAGAAGAACACGCGTGTACTCAGCTTTAGAACTAGAACTACAGTAGAAGTACCTGTAGCAGACTCTTTTGTTGACGGCGTGCTTGAAAGAGGCGTTTAGCCGCCAGGCATACTCAATTTTGCTATCGCGCCTAAGGAGACTTTCAGGGAAGCAACGCACGCCACACGCTTTGTACTCTGAATGGCTATCCCACGTAAACATAAGATTCTCGAAGGGAGCATGTGCATGGAGACAATCGAATGCCTGAGATCATAAGCAACAGTCCAAGCTTACTGAAGTGCCAAGTAACCCCGCCCTAAATGATCTCTAGTTGGCTCGCACGTAAAATACTTCAGCTCTTAGGATGGCGCATAGAGGGACAGCTTCCTTCAGGTGTTCGCAAAGGCGTGGTGGTCTTTGCTCCTCATACTAGTAACTGGGACGCATTTTACGGATTACTTATACTCAAGGCCATAAGAATCCCTTATCGCTTCGCGATAAAAAAGGAAGCACTATTTTTTCCTGTAGGACTAGTACTCAAACGCTTAGGTGCTGTGCCTGTAGCACGCAAGAAGCACGGACCCCAACCATCACATGCCGGTACTACCCCAAAGGTGGTAGCCTTACTACGACAAACTGAAGATATTTTCTTGGTCATTGCACCAGAAGGTACCCGCAAGTATGCACCAAAGTGGCGCTCCGGCTTCTATCACATAGCACAGCAGGCCCAGGTACCTATCTTAACGGTTTACATAGATTACTCCAGAAAGCTCGCAGGCTGGGGGCCAGCTTACCATCCTCCTCACAAGGATTTTGAGAAGCTAGTGAAGGAGCTTCGTACCTTCTACAGTACCAAGCAAGGCAGATATCCAGTAGCAGGCGTGCAAGATACAGCTATACAACGCGTTGCTAAGTAGCTATGAAATAAAAGCGGGAGGTGAAAAGTTTCGAGGAGAGAAGTAGCCCGTAGGGGGATCGAACCCCTGATTCTAGGATGAAAACCTAGCGTCCTAACCACTAGACTAACGGGCCTTGAGAATGGTCTGCAAATATAGTGACCTTATTTTTTTTGGCAACTCCGGTTGCCCAGCTCGATTAGGACATACAATATTCTTTGCTGCGTTGATTGACTTGACGTAAAACTACAGTGAGGCCCTTGAGAAATTCCAAGAGACACTGCCATTACACGAATGAGCACTCGAGGCCAAGGAAGCTCGCCTTGGTGAAGGCCACGCTAGGACCCTACTTAGCCTAGCCTTTTTGGAAACAACACCTTTCGCCTATTTTTGCGGCCAGCTCGCCGGGCGCATACGCGTATTTTATATTGCCGGCCTTTAGTACGCATCCGCAACCAAGCTATCCTTCCCCCGCAGCTATGCATCTTATGACTACCCAGCGCTACCGCCCCAGGCCTCCTCTCCATACGTTCCTCTTACTTGCCGGAATACTCCTAGGCTTTCGGGGATGTTTTATTGACCGGATGGGGCACAGTCTTTCTCCAGAGAGAGAAATGATGTGGGAGATTGATGTTATCAATGCAAAGCTTTCACAAACAGAGCAAGAAATAATAAAAGGATTGTTAGGGCTGAAATCCTTGGACGAATTGTTTAGTGCTGTGCTTGATAAGCAGATGAGTCTGGAAGAGTCTTTGGAAGCAATATCATTTTTTGGTAGGGAGGGGCATGGCTCCGACATCCTTCCTTTTCTCGAGAACACAAGTCCACATGATGAAAGAAAACTCAGGAAGGCCATTGCCGCTCTACCGCTGGGGATCCCTGAAGAGGTAATAAAGAACTATTGGGAATTACTAAAAGAGCTGATCACCGATAATGAGTCTATCAAAAAAGTATTGGTAGAGATGGTGATAGAAAAAGAGGGAAGAAGTGCGGTAAAAGGGCTGAAAGGGATAGAAAAGTATCTTGTAGAGGATGATACTGACGAAGAGTACTCCGAAACCTCTTGCCCACCAGGGTCAGATAGTATAGATCTAAGTGCCTATAAAGAAGTTGAAAAACTTTGTGATTGGCTCAAGTTGTTCTCAGACTTGAACGTAGAAGAGCACACAAAGCTGCACATACTTAATTCACTCCGTATCCTAGAGAGGGAAGAGAAAAAGAAGTCATCCAGCAAAAGATTAGCCCCCTACCAGCTTCTGTCCCTCTTAGACACCGGTGGTACCAGCGTAAAGCAGAAAAATACTGTTAAAGAACTGCTCCTCAGAATAGAGTCAAAATTCAAGAAAGTAAAAGCAAGCGCACTGCTCCTTGCAGACTTCTTGAAGCTGCAGGATAACACAAAAACGAGGGCAATTATAAAGAGGTTACTGCAGCAAGGAGCTAAGCCTCAAACGGATGAGAAAATAATTATTACGGGCGTAGTAGGCGTCCTCCCAGCCCTCCGGTTGTGGAAGCTTGAGTCTTAGCCGACGAGCTTCCGCTAGACGTCAGTACAAAAAGCTATCTCAGGACTATTGTCTAAAGTTTGCAACGCTCCAAGGCGCTACAAAGCTATTTCAGGACTATTGTCCAAAGTTTGCAGCGCTCCAAGACACTACAACCATGCTTTTTGCTACGTACAGCAGTATAATTTAAGGCTCATGATGTAGCCGACCTCTGCGAACGCTGTACAACCATCAGAGGACGGCAAGTTACCCCTTCAATAGATCCACAGACATGCTCCCTAAACGCGTAGCAATTAATGGTCTAGGACGAATAGGGCGGCTAGCCTTGCGTATCTTGCTCAAAAGAGGTGGGGTAGACATAGTAGCCGTCAACGACCTGACTGATGCCGCTACACTGGCCCACCTGCTCAAATATGACTCTAATCAAGGCCGCTTCCCCGGCGAAGTACGGCATACTAAAGACACCGTAATCATCGACGGTCGCCTTATACACGTCTATGCCACCCCCCTGCCCGAACAGCTGCCTTGGAAGTCTCTAAACGTAGACATTGTCTTAGAGTCCACCGGCCGATTCCTTGATATTGATAGTAATAGCGGCCATCTCGCTGCCGGTGCACGACACATAATTATCTCTGCTCCGGCAAAGGAACCCATCCCCATGGTAGTTCTGGGCGTCAATGAACACATTCTTCAGCAACAGCATACCATTATTTCTAATGCCTCCTGCACGACCAACTGCTTAGCGCCCATGGCCAAAGTCTTGGACGAACACTTCGGCATTGCGCAGGGATACATCAATACCGTGCATGCCTACACGGCAGACCAGCGACTGCACGACGCTCCCCACAAAGACCTCCGCAGGGCCCGCGCTGCTACACATTCCATAATACCTACCTCTACCGGCGCAGCTAGTGCTGTGGGGCGCGTATTGCCCCGCTTACAGGGCAAGCTAAACGGCATCGCTATGCGTGTGCCCGTAGCCACAGGATCGGTAGTAGACTTTACGGCAGTACTGCAGCAATGCGTCAGCCGGGAAGAAGTCAATGCAGCACTGCAGCAAGCTACGCATTCAGAAGCATTACAAGGTATCATGGCATATACCGAAGACCCCATCGTGTCGGTAGATGTTGTAGGAAATAGGCACTCTTGCCTAGTAGATAGCCAGCTGACCATGGTGCAAGGAACTCTGGTGCGGGTAGTGGGATGGTACGATAACGAAATGGGCTATGCGCACCGCTTAGCAGATCTAATCGAGAAAATATAGGGTAAGGAAGAGAGCTGGCTTAGCCTTGGTTAAGCTAAGACGCTGCCCAGATACCTTGCATAATATCGCTAGGCATAAACCGCAGACTGCCGTAAGATATCTGTTGCATGCTGGCCTTCGCAGCACAGGAGATCGATGATGCTTAGGTTAGGCGTGAAGGCACGCCCAAATACTTGTGGATACGAGACAGGCTGGTAGTAACGGCTCGGCTGTGTACGCTGTGAAGGTAAGATAGTAGCTCGTGCATCAAACGCATTATCTGTAGGAGTACATTCGTATGTATTCGAGCACTCTACTCGCTTAGAGCGTGTTCACAATCTTGAGATATAGCAATTAGCATTTGAATTGCCTGTAAGCTTCAAAAAGGCAATAAAAACGAACAAAACTACACAAAATGCAACACAAATTGAGAAGAAGCGTTATCCAAGCGATATAACCAGAAAAGCTTTTTCAAAGGTAGCTCCGTTACTTGAAGGAGTCAGAAAGAAAACAAAGTCACGCAAACTAGACCTTTATGATATCTTCTGTGGCGTACTCTACATATTGAAAAGTGGCGCCTCGTGGCGCATGCTGCCTAATGACTACCCCAAGTGGGGGACTTGTTACGCTTATTTTCAAAAGTGGACAGAGATCCCTGAAGGTCATAGAAAAAGTGCACTAGACAAAGCGATGAGCAAATTAGTGCGAGAAGCTCGCAAAAAAGAGGGTAGAAGCTCTCGCCCTTCATTAGCTATTGTAGATGCTCAGAGTGTAAAGAATACAGATACGGCCAATGCAAAAGGCTATGATGGTGGCAAAAAGGTGTCTTAGACTGAAATACGTTGACCAGAAATGAGTTAATATTAACTCAAAATTATGGTCATGAAAAATGTAAAAAACCAAGAAAGTGTAAAAAATCAGACGGAGACGAAGAAGCAGGTAGAGACAAAAAAGCAGGTAGAGACAAAAAAGCAGGCAGAGGCGAAGAAACAAGTAGGGGTACAAAGGCACCCACGTGTTAGTAGGTACTTTAGTGAAGCCTTTAAGCGGAAGAAGGTAGAAGAAATCGACAATAATCTTACATCAATTACAGATGTTCTACTGACTTGGTAAGTATTACTCACATCTGCAATTGAAGTAAGCTTATTGTCGATCTCTTCTACCTTCTTCCGCATTTTGGGGCTTTGACTCTTTATATGCCAGGTTGCCTTACATTCAGCGTAATGAAATAGTCTAGGCATGGTCAAAAATGCGACTTCCCCAAAAAAAGATACGCAAAGGGTTGCGTACTCTTGTATAAAGAGATATCATTGTGGAGTTTTTGAATTGTCACATCCTTAACCTGAATAAGCAATGAACCAGTCTTCACTACCTCGATGGCAGCGGGCAACGATTGCTTACTGCCTGCTACTAACTGGCTGCCAAACGCAGCTAGCGACAACTTTAGGAATGGATCCTGCAGATAATCGCTATCCTGAGAGGCACGGGATATTGAATTCGTCAGATGTGTTTCCGGATCTACTAGACAGCCCCTCAGTACCCAGAACGTCTACAGCACAAGAGATGAAAGAGGGCAGATCTGCCACTCAATATGGCACTTCAACACCTACGAGTTTATCTTACTCCGGGATGGCAATGATAGTAGATTCGCCAGCATCCGAACTTACACCCGAGGATTTTTTGCGTGATGACGAGTCCACAGCACAGGAAGTAAAAAGCGACACAAATCCCTTCTTGACTAGTACTTCAGGCCAACTTACTTCCCCACACTGTGGCCTATTTAGTCCAAGAACGTTGGTATCGATAGGTACACAGAGCAGTCCGAGTTCTTCTTTCTCTTCGAGCGCTCTAGCCTCTACCCCCGCAAAAGACACTGCTCCTGTACGTTCTGGTAAAAAGAGGCGACTTCCTGCGGAGCGTGAGTTGGGAAGCCAGTACAAGCTGCAGGCCGTCGCATGGCTCCTCAGGGAAGAGCTCGATGATATAACACTCAGGGAAACCCCCAGAAATGATTCACTGCTTCTGGCGGCATATAATCGTAAATTTGCCTACCTAGGTAGCCTAAGTAGAGCTGAGACGATCGGCAGGTACAGAAGGAAACTTGATGCTCCTTGCCATAATGCGCGCCGGCAATTGTATGCAAACGAAGACAGCAGGAAAAAGCTAATAGCCCGGCTGAGTAACATTGCAGAGCCTCCTTCACAATCCAGCCTACCTAATAGTCCGCCTCTGGTATCATCTTCCTTTAGCTCGAGCCTTGCGTCACCTTCTCAGGCCAATCAGTCTGCATCCCTAGAAATGGAATTCAAAAAGCTCAGTGTGGCCCATAGTGCTCTGGAGCATAGGGTAGGTACCAATGAAGAGCGACTCAAAGAGTTACAGCATACTGTAAAAGAGCTGGAGGCAATGCAGCGCTACTTGTCAACGGCCTCGCCATGTACGCCTGCAAGTATACCCCAGCAAGCTTACCGTGATGCCTTGGCACAATACCAGGCTTTGGGGAATAAACGCCAGGAACAGGGGAATGCGCTATTACGCAAAGCAGCTTCTCATGAAAGTTCCGGCAATTATATGCTCGCTAGTGGAGTGTACAAGCATGCTATTAGTGAATACAAGTGGGCAATTTCGTGTTTTACGAAAGCCATTGAGCCAGCACGTAAGCTTGGTAACGAAGCGTTCAGCAAGCGATTAGTTGAGCAAGTAGCTAAGCTGCGGGAGCTACAAACAAAGCTCGAGAGTTACATGGCGGTACTGCCCCAGAAGCCTTCTTTCTCTGGTGTGTCCTCGCTTACTTTACATCATACAGAATGAAAGAAGCGTTCATGAATCTCAATACCCTTGAACGGCATAGCATCTGGTTAGCAGATAGCAACACAGATCATCTCAATAGAATAGTGAACTGGTAAATTTTATACCCTAACACAAAAAATCTTAATCATGAAAATACGCAAAGCGCTTCTGTTATTGCCTTCTTTAGGGCTACAAGCCTGTCTGAGCGGCAATGACCATACGCTAACCGCTCAGGTTAGTGAGAAATCCAATGATAAAAAATCAACGCTTCCGGTGGCAGAAGCGGCTCCTTCTCCGAGCCAAATTATTCAGGCATCTAGCGCTCGTCACGAACACCGCTCGGAAAGTAAGCAAGCTCCTCCTGAGGTATCTACGGCATCAACTACTCCACAGCAAGGAGCTCCCAGCGTCAATGTATCGGCATCGCAGCAGAGTACAGCGGACGCGCGAAGAGTCTCTTTAACAGAGGCCGTGACGTTTATACACAGTAGCCAAGCGCATAACCCTGAAATGCTTGTGAAGGCCCTCAACGACTCTAAGGATGAGTACAGAGATGGGCTTCTGCGAATCTTCAGAGACTATAACACCCTATTTTTGAGCCAGCCCTTCACCACGCTCCGGAAGAAAGATATTGCCGACTATAGCCTTATAGGAAAAGTTAGAGTTAAAGTTGAGCCCAAGGACGACACCCGTCGGCTAATTAGAAAGTGTGTGGAGGTATGGAGGAATAAAATTGAAGAAGGGCTTGATATTGAAAACTTTGCCGCCGGTGTAGCGCAATTCTTACAGTACATCGATCACGAAGCGTTTGATGGAGATCCTACCCTACTTACTAAGCTAGGTATCAGCTTGCTTGATCGCTTGCCCAAGAACAAAGATCATTACACACAGAGCACTTATCCTTCCCACAAAGACATTCTAAACGCTCTGCATCACACTTTACTCAAAATCAGGAATATTTCGGGTGATAAATTGAGGCCCAACGACAAAGACGGGTTGTACCAGCGTTTCAATGAAAGGCTAAGTATTATTGAGAAGTCTGCCTATTTCCCTTTCAGCTACCAGGCACAACTTGTACAGCAAGGTTTGGTACTACTTCGGGGGAAGTTCGAACCGAGCCATCCTACCTGGCGGGTATACTATGGCGCTAAGGGCATATTGCAGGTGGCGCAGTCTATCAAGAGCGCCGCACTGCTCGACTTCGACTTTGAGAACTTTGAAGAAGGGATCTCTAACATCATAGGGGCAGTTGTAGGCGATATAGACAGCCCTAATGGAAACGTCAAGGATGCTGTTAAGCTGGTGAGCAAGCGGCTGCAGCGCCTGAAAATAGCACCTTGGTGTGGCCAAGCACAGGAGCTGTTTGGCCAGGCCTTACGATGTGTAGCCATTAATACTGTAGATATAAAAGTTAACGAAGATGCGTTTTACAAATATCGTCGAGGATTAGACAAGGTCCGCAAGACGTTACCCAAGAATAAAAAAGAGCATCCATATCTCTACTACAGCATTGCTCGGCAGCTGACGATGATCGGCTTAAAAGGACCGGAGACAGTAGGTAAGCTCTGTTTACACGATCTTGAGGAATTGCTAAAAGATGAAAAGTGGGTCAAGCATGAAGCCGTGTTGAGAGAACTACTCGCCAGCTTAGCTACCATTGCCACGCAGCATAAGAACCAAGAAATCAGCGCGCGCGCTGAAGATATTCTGCTTAAAATAGAAAAACAGTTACTTTCTCCAGGCACGCCACGCCCCAGGCGCTCCCAACGGACCTGGCAGATAATGGTCCAGGCGTGTTGGGGGCAGGAAGCCGTAAAAGCTAAGCTGAAACGTATGCGTGAGGTATATACACAACTAAAACAGAGTAGAGAGCAACAAGCAACGCTCTACCCTAGGCTTGTCAATGAGCTCGTGCAGGGCGGAAATAAGGAGCCAAGCAGCCCTTTCCTTATGACGCCAACTACAGGCAACAGTGATTGGGCGCCAAAAAACGTTGCCCTTGCTTCTCCACAGAGAGGTAGTCATACGCTAAACCAAGTGAACATTGGCCGTCATGCCAGTTCCGCTGGACAAGCTATCAGCCCTGCGGAGATAATCAATATGGTGCATCAAGTTAGAGCACAAGCTAATGATAATAGCCGGGACGTTATGGAAATGGTGACCACAAATCAGAATATACGGATCGCCGAGGTGCGCGCGGATATCCAGCGTTTAGACCAGAAGACGCTTACTAAGGCAGACCTTAGAGAAGTCTTCCGTGAAGTGCTCCCCCAGCAGATCGCTGACGACAAGCAACTACAAGCTAAGTTCACAGAGCAGAAAACGTCCATTGATGCCCATGCAGCCCGTTTAACGCAATTAGAAGAACGCTATCGCGCATTGCAAACCGAGACCCAAAATAACTTTACAGCGATACAGGAATCAATGGAACGTACGTCTCCTGAGCTCAAAAGCAAATCCAAAGAGATCATTGAAAAAGACAAGCAGCTGGTGAATAAGTATTACAAGAAAGGGCTGAAACACATTAATACTGCCCGCCAAAATTATCGACTACGGGAATTTGAAGATACTGTACGTTACTGTAAAAAGGCGCTAATAGACTTCAAGGACGCAAGAGATACGCTAAAAGACGCCCTCAAGGTAGCCCGTAAGTTTGGGCATCGTACTCTAGTAACCCCCTTGGCCCAGAGCCAGGCCGGCCTAGAGAAGTGGATAACTGATTTGGAACAAGCGTTTGCGCAGCTAGAAGCTAGTACGTCTAACCGTTCGCTAGATACTAATCACGGCAGAGAAAGCAACACCAGAGAAAATGTTACGTTACTAATCACGGATTGTAATCAAGAAGATTTGATCACTAATATTCCATAAAATCATAAAAATAAAAAGCTATGAACATAAACAAATATAAGCAGTGCTACTTAGTCTACGCATCGCTAGGCTACTTGCTACAGGGCTGTATTAACGAGCCCGCGCCTTTGCCCATGCAAACTCAAGCCGAGGAAGATACAAAGCAAAAGGTGTCAGGCTCTTTAGTACCTAGCCTTCTCTCAGGTTCCACAATCCCTCCAAATTTTTTTCCTAAGGGAGCTATGGTAGAAAAAGAGAGAGGGGGAGACGTCGCTTATGGCCAGACTAGGGTAGACGTTGTCCTTGCGAAAATTGACAAGGTCAAAAAACAGCTTGATGAGCTGGAGGACGAAAGTGCAATGCGCTTGCAGGATAAACTTAAGCACTTGAAAAGCCATATTGAGTTAGACCAGGGCGTACTTAACAAAAAGCTTGCTACGCTCTCACAACGTCAGGACGAAGAGAAGGGGGCAGGAATACGTGCAAAAGCTCTTGCGCATGAGCTACAAAAAGAGCTTAAAGAACTATCCAAGAAGGTCGCATCGAATAGTGCCCGGATAGAAATCGCTTTGGAAGGAGCTTATAACCAAGCGGCAAACAAACTGCAGGAACTACGCTTAAAGCAGGTTAGGAGCCAAAGTGGGCGTGGACGTGAGTTCCAGGGCAAGGGTCAAATATGTATATATGAAGGCATTAAGCGAGAGAGAATGGGTAATTACCCAGCAGCGCGGAGCGCATACAAAGATGCCATATTGGAATACGAGAGCGCCAATCAGTCTCTGAAAGAAGCCTTAAAAAAGACAGAAAAAATTAAGGATAAGTCTGCGCGCACACAATACACTGAAGAACTAGAGCAAAGTATAACTGATGTGGATAGTATGTTGCGTGTACTCCAGACGTACCTGCAGCAGCTGCCAGATAAACTGCTCATGCCGGCAAGTCCTATACCTGTCCTGAAGGCATCCCTTGAAGGCAAAAAGGAAGAGTGATGCATGAAGAGCCTGATTCGTCGGCCGGAATACGAGAAAAAGTCAATTTACTGTTAGTTTTAACTCAATTAAAACACACCTTAACCCTTAAAGCATATGAAAAAGATCAGTTTAAC
>JBCBHC010000007.1:0-14599 GCA_038526075.1 Bacteroidota bacterium
GAACCGTTCCGCTGCCATCGCGCCCACTCCTGTCCGTCGAGTATAGCAGTGGGCTGCTGGCAGTTATCACAATTATTACAGGGGGCTTCATAAGTCTCCCCAAAGTAGTACAGTAGCTGCTTCCTGCGGCATGCTCCCGACGAGACAAAGGAGACCATGGCTTGTAATAGTGTCTGCGCCTTTTCTCGCTCTATAACGGATTTACTCTTGTTGAGCTTCTCTAGCTTGATTGCATCTTCCGCATTATAGTACATAATACAAGTACCCGTAGCACCATCCCGACCCGCTCGGCCTGTTTCCTGATAGTATCCTTCTAATGAGCGGGGTACGTCATGGTGAATTACAAACCTAACATCAGGCTTGTCTATCCCCATCCCAAAAGCAATCGTGGCTACCACTACATCCACCTCTCCGCCCAAAAAAGCATCTTGATGCTTAATTCGCGCACCTGGCTCCAGCCCTGCGTGGTATGGGGCTGCTTTTATGTTGTTAACATTCAGCAGGTTGGCTATGGCTTCTACCTTCTTTCTGCTCTGGCAGTATACAATCCCTGCAGTACCAGTAGGCTGCGTCTTGATAAACCTTACAATCTGCTTTTCTATCTGCTGTTTGGGTTGTATTTCATAGTACAGGTTCGTCCTGTTAAAGGAGGCTTTGAAGATATTCGCGTCTTCTATATCCAAGTTTCTGAGAATGTCTTGCTGTACTTTAGGAGTAGCCGTCGCGGTGAGTGCAATCATGGGTAATCTCCCAAAGGCGTTGTCTAGCACTGACTTCATTTTTCTATACTCAGGCCTAAAATCGTGCCCCCAGTCTGAAATACAGTGCGCTTCATCAACTGCGATAAAAGAAATCTTGGCCTGCTGCAAAAAAGCTAAGTTCTCGTCTTTGACCAGCGACTCAGGGGCTACGTAGAGTAGCTTAAGTGCCTGTGCTAGGGTACTTTCTTTGAGTATGCTGACAGCTTTTTTGGGTAGTGTAGAGTTGAGAAATGCTGCGTTTACGCCCAAGGAACGCAATTGGTCCACCTGGTTTTTCATGAGGGCTATGAGGGGCGATATAACGATGGCGAGTCCTGGCTGTATGAGCGCGGGGATCTGATAACACAATGACTTCCCCCCACCAGTAGGCATAAGCACGAAAGTGTTCTTCTTATCTAGAATACTCTGTATGATCGCCGCTTGCTCCTCTCGAAATGCTGTGTAGCCAAACACGCTCTGTAACTTACTTTGTATATCATCTGTAATTTTCATGTGTGCAGTCAATTATGGAATACTCAATTTAGGCCTCGTTATGGTTACCATTATCAAACCAGTAAATTTTGTGTGAGAATTGAGAAAAATCTTCGCAAACCTAGTAAGTATAGACAACATTAGCAGCTATGCTGCAGACTTCCCTATGGTGCTTGTTTCTGTAACGGTGGGGCCTTGCCTCGCTGCCAGATGAGAGGCTCTTGAATAGAGATCTTCATTTTTAACGAACTGCATTTCTTCGGTTTCCTGCTTCTTGTATGATGTTGAGTGTACCTCTCTGGTACACTTACGGAGCTGCCCACAACGCTCTACCTCCTTCAGAAAGTCCTTTGGTAGACATTTCGAGTGCTGCTGTTCCCCACCATGTGCCCAGTAATCAACAAGAAGAAAAGAAAAGAGAATTATGAAATCCGTTATGGCATCTCTTGCAGAAACTTATCAGAAAGAGTGCATACAACAAGGTATTCAGCAAGGTAGGCAACAAGGTAGGCAGAGGGGGATAGAGTAGTTTGCTTAGGACATGCCCTTTCAGCTCCATTTAGGCATAGAAGAGGTAAAAAGAGCTACAGGATTAAGCCGAGAAGCCTTAGAACAGCTTCGCGCTGCTAAATGCGAGGTGGATTCAGCTCTGAGGAATGAGTAGCCAAGCCGAAAGACAAGAAAGATAGCCAAGTCCAGTCCGCAAGAGTAAGTAAGGAGCTGCTAACATAGCGAGGCGTGGTAAGTGTTTAGCTCAGATAGGCAAAAAGAATCTCTACGATGTCCCTTGCACAAGACTCTGTCTGTCAGTGACTAGTCATTCTCATACCCCATTGAAGCTACGCAGCTATAGCGTACGTGCTACTTCCTTCTCTTCAAAACCCTCGATGACGTCGTCCACCTTAACATCGTTGAACTTCTCAATGCTAATGCCGCACTCGAAATTGTGCTTGACCTCTGATACATCTTCTTTGAAGCGCTTGAGCTGGTTGATGTTCCCCGTGTAAACGACGATACCATCTCGAATGAGGCGGATCTTATTAGAACGTTTTAGGTAGCCGTCAGTGACGTAACAACCAGCCACAGTGCCTACTTTGGTGATCTTGAAGACTTCCTTAACCGCCGCATTCCCTGTAATAATCTCTTCTATGGTAGGTGCTAGCATTCCTTGCATCGCATCCTTGACATTGTTAATCGCGTCGTAGATGATGGAGTAAAGACGTATGTCGATACCTTCCCGCTCAGCCAGCTGGCGGGCCTTGACCGAGGGGCGTACCTGGAAGCCAATGACAATAGCATCAGCAGCAGAGGCGAGCAGGATGTCGGACTCAGAGATGGCGCCTACGCTTTTGTGAATAACGTTGACCTGAATTTCTTCAGTAGAGAGCTTGAGCAGCGAGTCGGAGAGCGCTTCTACTGAGCCGTCTACATCTCCTTTGATAATGATGTTCAGCTCTTTGAAGCTGCCGATGGCTAGCCGGCGCCCTATCTCGTCCAGCGTAATGTGGGTCTTAGTCCGTATGCCCTGTTCACGTAATATTTGTTGGCGGTGCGTGGCAAGCTCCCGGGCTTCCTTCTCAGTATTCATCACCCGCAAAGCATCTCCTGCCTGCGGAGCACCATTCAGACCTAATACCTGCACGGGCGTGGCAGGCAGCACTTCGTGAACGCGCTGCCCCCGGTGGTCATTCATGGCTTTGACACGACCGTAGTAGGCACCTGCGATGACTACATCGCTCGTCCTGAGTGTCCCACTCTGTACCATGGTAGTCGTTACATAGCCCCGGCCTTGGTCTAGCGATGCCTCGAGCACGGTACCATAGGCCTTTTTGTCAGGGTTTGCTTTGAGTTCAAGTAGCTCGGCCTCCAGGAGCACTTTCTCCAGGAGCGCTTCGACTCCCTCGCCAGTCTTGGCAGAGATGGCTTGGCTTTGATATTTGCCGCCCCAGTCTTCTACCATAATATTCATCCCGGAGAGTTCTTCTTTGATCTTGTCAACATTGGCTTGGGGCTTGTCTATTTTGTTAAAGGCAATGACGATCGGCACTTCTGCAGCTTGTGCATGACTGATAGCCTCCTTCGTCTGCGGCATTACTTGGTCATCAGCCGCAATGACTATGATCGCTACGTCGGTGATCTTGGCACCGCGCGCGCGCATGGCTGTGAAGGCTTCGTGCCCAGGAGTATCTAAAAAGGCAATGCGCTTTCCGCCTTCGGTGACTACATCATAGGCGCCGATATGCTGAGTGATGCCGCCGGCCTCGCCTTTGGCGATCTTGGTATTTCGAATGTAGTCGAGCAACGAAGTCTTTCCGTGGTCTACGTGCCCCATAATGGTCACAATAGGAGCTCTGGGTACTAATGTACTGGGATCTTCTTCTGCTACCTCCTCTTCCTCATCCTTAACGTCTATAAAGGCTACGTTGTAGCCAAACTCATCTGCAATGACAGTAATCGCTTCAGCATCAAGCCGTTGATTGATAGAGACCATTAAGCCAAGTGACATGCAGGTGGAGAGCACTTCGTTAACTGGTACACCCATGAGTGAGGCAAGGTCATTGGCAGAAACGAACTCGGTGACTTGTAGTGTTTTGGCTTCTTCCTGAGTGCGTAAGCGGGCTTCTTCCTGCGCCTCTGCCATGGCAGACCGCTTCTCCCGTTTGTACTTGGCTCTATTGCCTATAGGCGATTTGACGCCGCCTAGCCTAGCTAGTGTGCTTTTGATCTGCTCTTGAATCTCTTGCTCCGATACACCTTCTTTGGTACGCTTGACAGTATCAGCTGGCTTGGCGATTCTTTTCCTGAAGCGCTTCTTGCGGGCTTCCTGACCATCAGAAGAGTAGGCGGCTTGACGGAATTCTTTTTCCTCGGCTTTGGAGAGCTCCATTTTTCCCAGCACAGTGAGCCCCTTCAAGCTTTCTTGCTCCTCTGCTGTAATTTTTTGCTGTGCTCCTGCGGTTCCTTGCGCAGCAATAGTTACCTGCGCCGCCTCAGGGGAGGCAAGAATACGCTTGGATGCTTTCTTGGATACTAACGCTGCTTTGTCAGATACTGTGACGCCTGGGAGCGTGGGGACGGTGGTCCTATGCTTAGCGGCAAATTGTCCTACAGCCGCCGTTTCTGCTGTTAGCTGCTCCGACTGAGCATATTTCTGGCCAATGGTCAACTCGGCAGCCTCTTCCTTGTCCGTAGCAGCACCGGAGAATACTTCTACCAGGGCATCAAACTGGTCGAGCGGTATTTTTGTGTTGGGTTTATTCTCTACCTCAAAGCCATTCTTGGCCATATGCTCTATGAGCGTGGCAGTGCCTACGTTAAGCTTCCTGGCGGCTTGGCTAAGTCGTATAGTTTTTCCTTCGGCCATGTATGGGGGCTTACCTCGTTGTTATTTTGTAGCTATTCTTCAAATTCTGCACTAAGTACTTTGTACAGCTCGCTAATCGTGTCTTGCTCTAAGTCTGTTCTACGTTCTAAGTCCTCGGGAGATATGGCGAGTACGCTTTTGGCACTATCTAGCCCTATCTTTTTAAGTTCTTCTATCACCCAGGCTTCTAATTCGTCAGCAAATTCATCAATGCTTACGTCTTCTTCTTGTTCATCTAGTTCTCTGTAGACGTCTATCTCCTTTCCTATCAGCCTACCTGCCAGCTTTATATTCTGTCCACCCCGACCTATAGCTAATGATACTTGGTCAGGTTTTAGGTAGACGGCTACCCGATTCTCCTTATGCTGGATGCTACTAATCTTAGCAGGACTCAATGACCTGGAGATATAGAGGTCTACGTTTTCCGTGTAGTTAATCACATCTATATTCTCGTGCTGGAGCTCACGGACTATGCTGTGGATACGTGCCCCTCTCATCCCTACGCAAGCTCCCACAGGATCTATGCGATCGTCATAAGACTCTACGGCTACTTTAGCCCGCTCACCTGGCTCTCGCACTACTTTCTTGATAGTGATCAGCCCGTCGTAAATCTCTGGGACCTCACTCTCGAACAATCGCTCCAGGAACACAGGTGATGTTCTAGACAGGATTACACGAGGCGTACTTCTCTGTAGCTCCACTTTATGTATCACAGCCCGTAAAAAATCACCTTTTCTGAATCGGTCTTTGGGAATTTGCTCTGACTTTGGCAGGGTCAGTTCCTTTTTCTCATCATCTAGTAAGATGACCTCCTTACTCAATACCTGATGTACTTCTGCACTAATCATATCACCCACCAACTGTGCGTACTTGCTATAGAGCGCATCTTTCTCAAGATCCTTGACTTTTTGAATCAAGGTTTGCTTTGCCGCAACGATGGTCCTGCGTCCGAATGATTCCACGGGGACTTCTTCTGAGACTTCTTCCCCTATCTCAAAGTCAGGCTCTATCTCCCTAGAAGCGGTTAGGCTAATTTTATCATGCTCCCAAATGTCTTCTGAGTTATCGTCAACAATCTCCCGGAAGCGCCATATCTGCAGGTCTCCTTGGTCTAAGTTGATAATGATGTCGAAGTTATCATCAGTATCAAACTTTTTTCGGATCATAGTTCTGAACACATCTTCTAGAATGCGAATCACCGTAGGCCGATCGATATTTTTTGCGCGGGAAAATTCGGCGAAAGAGTCTACTAATTGCTTGCTATCCATCTTCTCATTTGTTTATCTAGTTGTTCATTTATCTGAATTGTTTGGATTACGAAGTATGTTGCTTAATACGGGATACTACCAATCTCTTTAACCGGTATGCTAAGCAGCTGGGCAGTTACCAAGTGCTATGTATCTACCTATGACCCTTTGCCTCGTAAATGAGAGGCGACCGCAGGCCGGAACGATCAAGTCACAACTAGGCAGTCACTTCTTACCTGCGCCAATTAGCTTCAGTGGCTATGTGAATAGACGCTGAAGCCTCGCTCCCAGCGCATTGCTACCTCGCAATACTTCGTATACAAAGAACAAGGGGACTCACGCCCCCTTGTATCTGAACCAATATTTACACAATCCATCCGCTAAATTCGACAAAAAAATGTAAATGACAAGCAGACTTACCTATTTAATCGCCCGCTTATACAGACAGGCAATATGGTCCTGCAGTGACTATCACTCTGGGAGACGTGACAAGCCGCTGCCATAAACATCTTTCTCTGTTTGGCCACATGACTGGCACATGGTAAATTGCGCGCCACATTTTCTTATTCACATATATTGCCATGGAAAAGCTCATAATGATTGCCCAATTTGTGTCAGGGCTGTCCATTATTGTTGGCCTACACGAGCTAGGTCATCTACTCTTCGCTAAACTTTTCGGGATGCGCGTAGAAAGCTACATCATCGGCTTTCCACCCAAGCTATTCAGCTTCAAGTGGGGCGAGACGGAGTATGCATTGGGAGTGATTCCATTCGGTGGGGCAGTCAAAATTTCTGGCATGGTTGACGAATCCTTGGACACCGAATCTCTTGGAGCGCCTCCACAGCCCTGGGAGTTTCGCTCCAAGCCCGCCTGGCAACGTTTACTTGTCATGCTCGGCGGCATCATCTTTAATATAATCACTGGCATTGCCATTTACATCACGCTAGCCTTTGTGACCGGGGACACTTACTTAGCTAAGGATGAAGTCAACAAGTGCGGCATAGTGCCCAATGTCATTGGTTATGAAATGGGCTTCCAAGAAGGCGATAAAATTACTCACATCAACGGGCGGAATTTTAAGAGATTCGCCGAAATTTTGAGCCCCAGTACATTATTATCAGCCGATGGGTACTATACCGTGCTGCGCGGAGACCAAGTGTTGCGTATTGACATTCCTCCCAATCTAGTAGAGACGCTGTCAGACAAAAAGTACCTTGGTGCTTTCGTGGCACCCCGAGTGCCATTCAAAGTAGCGGCTATACTGCCAGACAGCAGTGCTGCTAAGGCAGGACTGCAACCAGGCGACCAAATAATAGCTCTAGCAGGTATGACGACTACTTATCTGCATCAACTACAGCAGCTACTAGCAGTCAATATAGCCAAGGAGGTTACG
This sequence comes from Bacteroidota bacterium, assembly GCA_038526075.1. Taxonomy (GTDB): domain Bacteria; phylum Bacteroidota; class Bacteroidia; order Cytophagales; family Amoebophilaceae; genus JBCBHC01. The sequence goes on from JBCBHC010000007.1 coordinate 7,238, forward strand.
CTAAGTATTCTGCGTCAGGGTCGGGTACGCGAGGTGCCCGTCCACGTAAGCGCTACAGGTAAGCTCGGTTTCCGGCCGGCTCTATTGCTCTCTTATGAACATCAACGTTACTGCCTGCGTGACGCCATAGCCATAGGCACTGCCCGGGCCTTTAACGTAGTAAAGACCAATGCTGTTGGGTTAAGTAGAATATTGACAGGCAAAATGTCGGCGTCCAAGTCCTTGAGTGGCCCCATCGGTATCGCCAAAATATTTGGGTATCAATTCATTTGGATCAAGTTTTGGAGCATCGTTGGCTTTTTATCCATGGTGCTTGCACTTACGAACCTCTTGCCTATCCCTGCACTAGACGGCGGGCACGTAATGTTTCTCTTGTATGAGATGACCACTGGACATCGACTTTCGGATAAGTTTCTGGAGGCTGCTCAGAAGGTAGGGATGTCTATTCTACTATTCTTGATTGGTTATACCATTTTTAATGACCTCTACAAATCGCTCTGCTGACCAACGCATCACGCGATCGCGTTGCTGATGTGCGTGCATGGCATTGCAAGATATGCTCAGTAGTATAACTATCCTGTACTCTCAACCTTTACTGCCTTTGGCACAGTTGTTGCCGCACATACGACAGCCAATAGTTACCCGCTATTGCTACCCAACTACCCTCAGGTATGCACTTTAATGACTCCTTTCCTTTCACCCCTTCCTTCATTCCTGGTTTTGTTGTCGAACGCCCAGATCGTTCCCTTCAATTAGTGATTTCTGAAGAAGATGAGCACGTAATAAATGATTCGGGACAAACTACTTTCCCATTGCTCCCCACCAAGGATTCCGTCCTGTTCCCAGGCACTGTTGTGCCTCTACACTTGAAGCATAGCCAATACACAAAATTAGCACAGAAGTGCTGCGAAAAAGGGAAGCTCATAGGCGTAGTAGCACAGAAGCGTAGTAATGTAGATGATCCCAAAGGGAAAGACATATTCCAGATAGGAACTATTGCCAAAGTCATTGAGGTCGTCGATTTCTCGGAAGGGCACGCTGCTGTTATTGCACAGGGCAGGTACAGATTTCAGATAGACGAGATTTTGACGGAGTCTCCCCGCCTATCAGCTCAGGTACACCGCCTAGAGAGTAAAATTCTCGATGTGAGCAGGAAGAAAGTCAAGGCCCTCATGCAATCTCTCAAAGAGGCCGCAGGGAGCATCTTAAGCATAACTTCAGAATCCCCTACTGAGATACTAGCGCTGCTTGAAAGTATACACGATCTAGACTTCTTGACCTACTTCTTGTCAGCCAACATTAGCGTAGACGTACGTAGAAAGCAACAACTACTAGCCCTCAATGACGGTGTTAAACGCGCTAACCTCTTGCTCAAGTACTTGCTCAAGACACTCGAGTTCACACAACTTAAGCAGGAAATACAGAACAAGGTACACACAGATATAAATCAAATACAACGCGACCAGTACATAAGGCACCACATTCGCATATTACAGGAAGAGCTTGGCGATGGAGAAGGGGAAGAGCTGGAGGAGCTTCGAACGAAAGGCAAGAAGAAAATGTGGTCCAAAGAGGTAGCCACACTCTTCAACAAAGCATTAGACAAAGCTGAGCGACTCAGTCCATACAATCCTGACTATTCCAACCTTATCAACCATGCCGAGCTCTTACTAGAACTCCCCTGGAAAACTTACACTAAGGACAACCTAAATTTACAGCAAGCCGAACGAGTGCTGAACAAGGATCACTTTGGTCTAGAAAAAGTTAAGGAGCGAATTCTCGAATACTTGGCGGTACGTAAACTGAAGCAAGACATGAAAGGGCCTATTCTATGCCTACATGGTCCTCCAGGTGTGGGAAAGACCTCTCTGTGTAGATCTATTGCCAAGGCTCTCAACAGAAAGTACGCTAGAATTTCGCTAGGAGGGCTACACGATGAAGCAGAGATACGGGGACATCGCAAAACTTACGTAAGCGCCATGCCGGGCAAAATTATCTGTAGCATTCAAAAGTGTGCTTCGGCCAATCCTGTTATAGCGCTAGACGAAGTAGACAAGCTTGGAGGCATGCGTGGCGACCCCGCTGCCGCATTGCTTGAAGTGCTAGACCCTGAACAAAACAATACGTTTGTGGATAACTTCCTAGAAGTGCCCTTTGACTTATCTAAAGTACTGTTCATCACCACTGCCAACGCGCTAGATACTATTCCATTACCACTCAAGGATAGGATGGAGATTATAGAGCTGAATGGATACACTGTCGAAGAGAAAATCCAGATTGCCAAAAAGTACCTCTTCCCCAAGCAGCGCAAAGCTCATGGGCTAAAGGCCAGTGACATCCGCATCAATGATAAAGCTATTGCCAAGATCGCCGAGAGCTATACCAGAGAGTCTGGCGTGAGGGAGCTAGAACGCCAGATAGGGAGCATTACCAGAAAAATAGCCAAATCCGTTGCACTAGAAGAGTGCCACCCACGCAATATTACGCCTGATGAAGTCTCTCAGCTGTTGGGCCTGGAGCCATTTGACCAAGAAACCTACCAAAACATCACTCTCCCAGGCGTAGCCATTGGCTTGGCCTGGACACCTGTGGGTGGAGAGATCCTCTTTGTCGAAGCTACACTAAGCCGGGGTAAGGGCAAGCTAATACTATCTGGGCAATTAGGCGATGTGATGAAGGAGTCGGCGACTACTGCCCTTTCGTATCTCAAGGCACATGCAGACGATTTGGCTATCAACTACCATATCTTTGATCAGTACGATTTACACGTACATGTACCTGCAGGTGCGGTGCCCAAGGACGGTCCTTCGGCAGGGATTACACTGAGCGCTGCTCTGGCATCGTTGTACACACAACGGAAACTCAAAAATAGGCTTGCCATGACGGGCGAAGTGACTTTACGTGGGAAGGTACTTCCCGTAGGAGGCATCAAAGAAAAAATATTAGCTGCTAAGCGGGTAGGCATCTCCGACATTATCTTGAGCAAGCAAAACAAGAAAGACATCCATGATATCCAAGCGCAATACATATCAGGACTCACCTTTCACTACGTAGATCATGTACAAGAAGTGCTGCAGCAAGCCCTAGAACCCCGTAAAGTACCAAACGCCAGAGTATGGAAAGTAATCAAAGAACGGCAAGTATCGCGGCGTACTTACCCTACTGATTAGGGAGTGTCATCAATTAATCCCCGATCTTAGTAGAAACACCATGAAGCATGGATCGTCAGAACTAAGGAGTGCCTCAGAGCGGCCTAAAATAGGTATACGGAAGAAGGGAGGGGGGCGCAAAAAGATTACTGGACAACCTAAAACATTGCCTCAATTTCTAAAAGAATTTGTAGAACCTACCGAAAAAAAGGATTCCAAGTCGTCCTTAAAATGGACCAGTAAAAGCACACGCAGCTCACAAGCAGCGTTGCAGCAATGTGGGATCAAAATATTTCACAATGTGGTATATAAGGTTCCCCGCCAGGGAGGCTGTCGCAGGCAGGTTAACAGAAAGAGTATAGAGGCCAATACTCGCTCAGGCAGCGATACTCAGCTTAACTACATCAATGCTAGCATCTTAGCGTTGCCAGAGAAAGATCAGCCCATAATCCCATTAGACGCAACTAGAACATGGGGTGACTATCACAACGATGGGGGAGAGCGTAGGCCTAAAAACAGTCTACCGTCCGGTGGATGGGCATGATTTTAAGGGTCCTAAGTTGGATAAAGTGGTTCCGTTCATACGAGAAAAGTCGTCTCGAATAAACGATCAGATTCTTTAGTCGCGACAATTGGCCCCATTACGCTTCCTCATAAACGCACAAGGGCGATTGTATATGTGATCATGGCTTGCCTGCAAACTGTGCGTAGCTACCCAAAGCCTCTTCGATACGCAATAGCTGGTTGTACTTCGCAGTTCTATCAGACCTTGAAGGACCACCCGCTTTGATTTGCCCCGTATTCAATGCCACTGCTAAGTCTGCAATGCTGTGATCTTCGGTCTCGCCAGAGCGGTGTGAGATAATGCTCTTATAGCCTTGCTGATGTGCCAGCTGCACAGCTGCTAACGTCTCGCTCACTGTTCCTACTTGATTCATCTTGACGAGTATGGCATTAGCTGCCTGTGTGTCAATACCTTTTTGCAGCCGTGTGACATTGGTCGCGAACAGATCATCTCCTACCAGCTGTACTTGATCTCCCATGGCGGCAGTGAGTCTACGCCATCCCTCCCAATCATCTTCTGCCATGCCGTCTTCTATGGACAAAATTGGATACTTCCGGAGCCAGGATTGCCAAAACTCAACCATCGCTTCTGAAGATCGGGGCTCACCCGTACCATCTTGTAGACAGTAGCACTTTGTTTGGGGAGCATAGAAAGTAGAAGTGGCCGCATCCAAGGCAATGAAGATATCTTCTCCAGGTCTATACCCTGCTTTCTCAATCGCTTTTAAGATAAACTCTAAGGCTTTCTCATTGCTGCTAATATTAGGGGCAAAGCCACCTTCATCGCCCACATTAGTCGCTAAATCATGTGCGTTGAGCAGCTTACCTAGGTGATGAAATACCTCTACTCCCATGCGTAGAGCTTCTACAAAGCTTGCCGCTTTTACGGGCATGACCATGTATTCCTGTATATCGAGCGCGTTGTGCGCATGCACTCCCCCATTTAAGATGTTGATCATAGGGGTAGGTAGCAGGTGGGCATTGGTACCACCTATGTAGCGATACAAAGGCATTCGAGCTTCCTGAGCCGCAGCATGCGCCGTAGCTAGTGACACACTTAGGAGAGTATTCGCACCTAAATTAGACTTGTCGGGAGTTCCGTCTAACTTTATTATTAGCTGGTCTAGCTGACCCTGCTCAAACACCGAGTGGCCTAGCAAAGCATTCTTCAAGACGTTGTTCACATGTACTATGGCTTTGCGGATACCGCGACCTAAATACTGGCCTTCTTCGTCACGTAACTCAACCGCCTCATGCTTCCCTTTAGAAGCACCCGAGGGTGCGGCAGCCCTGCCTACACTACCATTTTGAGTATGTACTTCTACTTCTATTGTAGGATTCCCTCTGGAATCTAGCACTTGCCGAGCACGGATATCTTTTATTCTGCTCATTGGTAAGGTTGTATCAATAGGGACACAAAAAAGCCAGCCGTTCTTGGCTAGCCTTCCATATTTACTTATCTATCCTTTTATGTCACTTACACTTGAGGTACGATTTACGTATTCTAATAATGAGGGGGCCATTCCCGAAGGACCTAGAGTAGCTTAAGAGAGGAATTAGTCAGAAGTAAATGCTATGTGCTTGCGTTATTGTATGCTGCAATAAGGAGGCAGCTTAATAATCTCCGAGAATGCACGAAATGTAACGTTTGGAGTAATAAACAGATACTAACGTGGGCGATACTGGATTCGAACCAGTGACCTCCCCGATGTCAACGGGACGCTCTCAACCAACTGAGCTAATCACCCGGCTCTCATTCATCTGTGTTGTTTGATTGTGTATTGGTCTTGTGGAACCACTAGTGGACAGTGGCTGCCACTTACTTCACTTAACTACAGAATATTCTCTGCGGAATCTATTCGTAGTTAAACATAGCGTAAAGTACTGTGCATGGTGCGCAAGGGGGGATTTGAACCCCCACGCCTAAAAAGGCACCACCCCCTCAAGATGGCGTGTCTACCAATTCCACCACATGCGCAAGCGTGGTCACAAAGTTACGGGCGATGGTAAAACCTACAAGTATGGGGGCATAAATAAAGTGCAGCTTTTTCGACTAACCTCTCAACCGCTAGGGTACCAGGCATACTCCGTATAAGACTTCTTAAAACCAATCACGTAGCCTCACAGGAAGAGCGTGTTACTTCTTACTGCTGCTCTCAGACGGAATGTCATCACTGTCTAGGTCGTTGACTTTTGCGTGCACTTGTTGCTCTAAGGTGCTCAATAACTCGGGATTATCTAGCAAAAGGGCTTTGACAGCGTCCCGGCCCTGAGCCAGTTTATTGCCTTCGTATGAGAACCAGGATCCAGACTTTTTGATTATGTCTAGTGCTACCCCTAAGTCTATAATCTCCCCTACCTTGGAAATACCCGCGCCATAAATAATATCGAACTCTACGACTTTAAACGGGGGAGCCACTTTATTTTTGACTACTTTCACGCGAGTCCGGTTGCCCAATACCTCGCCTGCGTTGTCTTTGATTTGCGCTATTCTACGGATGTCCAGCCGGACAGAGGCATAAAACTTTAGAGCATTACCCCCAGTAGTAGTTTCGGGGTTACCAAACATGACGCCGATTTTTTCGCGTAGCTGATTGATGAAAATGCATGAGCAACCTGTTTTGTTGATGGCACCGGTGAGTTTTCGGAGGGCTTGAGACATCAAGCGGGCTTGTAACCCCATCTTGCTGTCGCCCATATCGCCCTCCAGCTCCCCTTTAGGAACGAGTGCTGCTACTGAGTCGATGACAATAATGTCTATGCCACCGGAACGGATCAGGTGTTCGGCAATTTCTAGCGCCTGCTCACCATTGTCAGGCTGAGCAATGAGTAGATTCTCGGTGTCAATTCCCAATTTTTGGGCATATGCTTTGTCAAAAGCATGCTCCGCATCTATGAAGGCAGCAATCCCACCCTTCTTTTGTGCTTCAGCAATGCAGTGCAGACTCAAGGTAGTTTTTCCAGAAGACTCAGGGCCATACACCTCTACAATGCGTCCTTTGGGAATTCCGCCTATACCCAAGGCGATGTCTAGCCCTAAAGAGCCAGTAGAAGTAGCAGGGATGTCGGCGACTTTGTTATCGCTCAGCTTCATGACCGTGCCTTTACCATAGGCTTTCTCGAGTTTGTCGATGGTCAGCTTCAGTGCTTCTAGTTTTTCTTTTTTGTTGTCCATAGACTTTCAGATATGTATTATTAGGCTATGAATCCTCAGCTTCACAATGAGGGGATAGCGACATGATTGGTTACTCCAGGTTCTTTAATATTTCTCCTTCCTTTATGTGAAAAAGAGGCGTTGGAAAGCAAGTGCCACGTGCCTTTACTTCTGCAACAGGACCTTCGCGTATTTTTGAAAAGCGACGAAGGAAATTTTCTGTTAAGTATGTGGTGCAAGCACTTTGAAAACTACTCTGATACTTCCGCTAAACTACACAACGCCAGCAGCGTAGACAAGCTACGTACCTGGATAAGTATTAAAAGGCTAGTCTGTGATCTCCACTCCACATCTCTCGAGGCAAATACGTACAGCCTAAGATCATCTCTAAACCATCTCTACACTCACAAATTGTAAGCGCTTTCACTGCCTAAATTATGAGGTGGCTAAATGTCTATCTGTGCATACTTGGCATGCTTCTCAATGAACTTTTTT
>JBCBHC010000008.1:0-13797 GCA_038526075.1 Bacteroidota bacterium
CCCCACTGGTCACCATTCCAAGGAAACGTACCGCTGCTTGCATACACTTCAGGATCCTCTACGCCTGGGGGAAGTACTAAGCATTTTACTGCTTTTATAGTGGAATGTGAAGCTAATTGAGTAATAATAGCGGCGGTAGTATGCACCAAATAGCCTCCCTTAATAGACATATATTCTCTAATCGCTGCTTCTTTGAAGAAGCGATCGCTCAACGCAGCAGCAGTCCGCAGGTAATACCGGTGCTGTAATCCAGGATACTGGGGTTGTGGTTCTTTGTCTATGTATATACGAGCATCTTGGATGCATAAGGTATCGCCTGGGAGTCCCACACAGCGTTTGATGTAGTAAGTCCTTAAGTCAGTAGGCCGGTCTAGCTCTATCGGATAATTGAAGACTACCTGGTCACCTCGCTTGACACGCGAGTATCCAGGCAAACGGCAGCAAGAAAGCTGTATCCAGTCCAAGTAAGCGGGGATATTAGTACCTCCTATAGTCTGGTGTGTGAGTGGTATTTGCAGTGGCGTAATTGGAGTGCGTGTACCGTAGTGCAGCTTGCTTACGAGTACATAGTCTCCCGCAAGTAAAGTACGTTCCATTGAGGAGCTAGGGATGATAAAAGCTTCCAGCAAAAGCCACCGCACTAAAGTAGCCATCACTACCGCGAAGGCTATAGCGTGGCTCCATTCCCGAAGCTTAGCTATGACAGAAAAAGATCGTTCACTCATCAATTAACGGTCGCTTTATTACTACCGAACAAGAGTGTAGCCTGCTGACTTTGTACACAAAGCGCTCCTACAGCCCCATATGGGAAAGCCAAGTTGGGAGCTTCGTGTCCTATCGGGAAGCCAAAGGCCACTGGATAGCTGTGTTCGTGTACATGTGCTTTGATAATGGCTTCTACGGATTTATGCTCAAAAACATTGTTCCATGTGGTAGCTGAAAAGTAGCCCACTACCAACCCTGCCAAGTGCTGCAACTTACCCGCGCGCTTAAGTTGAATCATCATGCGATCTATCGCATAGTCTTTCTCGCCGATATCTTCTAGCACTAAAATTTTTCCACGTGTATCAAGCTCTAAGTTAGTGCCCAGATGGCTACAGAGGGTAGTCAGATTGCCGCCCACTACTGGTGCCTTTACTCTGCCCAGTCTGTTCTGGAGATGCGCTGGCGCACTCAGCTGTGCGGTTCCCCGGAAGAGAAGTTGACGGAGGCTCTCTACAGAAGACTTGTACGCAGGCATACCAAAGTGTAGGGCCATCTCGCCATGTATGCCTACCACATTTGCCTGGCAGTGTAGCTTGAGCAGGAGCGTTGTTATATCACTAAATCCTATTACCCACTTGGGAGATCTTTGCAAGCCTTGCGTGTCGATACCGTCGATGATGCGGTTCATCCCGTAGCCACCCCTGAATGTAAATATGGCTCTGATAGTAGGACTATCTAGTGCGTGTTGTAGATCTGCTACTCTATCTGCATCAGTACCAGCGAATTGCTGATGCTTGGCATAAAGATGTTCCCCAAGCACTACCTCTAGCCCCCACGACCGCAATACTTGCACAGCCTCAGCGACCCGCTCTTTGGCATCTACGCGCGAAAAAGCAGGCGCAATGATGGCTACTCTATCACCTTTTTTGAGTAGTGGAGGTTGCACGACTGACTGCATACCACTTTGATAGTTCTGCTTCTCAGCGATGGCCAGTGCGGGCTGCGTAGCGGCAAACCCCATGCTCAAGGAAAGAATAACAAAAATTTGCTTACCGCAGGACATAGTGGCATACACCAATTTGCTCTACAAATAACGTGAAAATATGCTACAGCTGTTTTTTGTCCTTACCTGAATACTATACTAGCTGTCCGAACGTAGCCTTGATAGATTGACACATCAGTATTGAGTTTAGGAAATGCCTTGTGCACCTTACCTTTGGAAGGCTTATTGAGCGCTGAAGGACACATTCTATGCCTCATATTTCTACAAGAACGTTGTACGCGATAGCTGCCCGCAGGTTGCTTGCCAAAGCTTCCTTGGTTGCGTTTCTGTTAGTAGTTGCAGTCTTATTCACTAATGCATGTGCTAACATTACAGCCCTGCAAGGTGGGGCGAAAGATACTACGCCCCCTACGATAGTTAAGACCTATCCAAGCCATGAGAGCACTCGCTTTCAAGGGAAGAAGCTTGCCATCACTTTCAACAAAAACATCAAATTTGATTCCAGCCAGTTAAGCATTACGCCCAAGCTAGAGAAACAAAAAGGTAAGTCTAGCTATACCCACACTGTACGGGGCAGCACGCTAACCATAAACCTAAAAGTCCCGTTAGCATCTGACACGACGTATACGTTTAACTTTGATAACGCAGTCAAAGACCTCACTGAGGGTAACGCGGCTAAGGATGCTGTGCTCACCTTTAGTACAGGAGACCAGCTGGATCAAATGTCAGTGGCAGGTTATGTCATACACCACATGACCCAGCGCTTAGTACCGCAGGCGATGGTAGCTCTTTATAGGGCGGGGCAAGAAGAAGACACCCAGAAGCACATCCTCAATAGCTCCCCCGATTACTTCTGCTACACCAACGATCAGGGAGCATTCTTACTCAAGAATATCCAGCAAGGGCAATATTACTTGTGTGCCAGCAAAACCGCTGAGAAAGCATTCATTGTAGATCCTGGGAAAGACATGTACGGCTTTCTACGAGATCCCATTCAGCTACATGCTGAATCGCCCAGAGATGTAATTGTATCTATACTGCACGCAGACATCCGAGAGTTTAAGCTGCTGAGGCAACGTCCACAGCACCAATATTTTGAGCTGCAGTTTAGCAAGCCTGTCAAAGAATATACCCTAAAATTAGCCCGCCAGTACAAACGTTTAAAAGGAGAGACGGCCTTGTATAGCCATCTAGTAGAGCGTAAGCAAGTCATTAGAATTTACAACACTGCTGGTCTGTTAGAAGAGGATGGTTTAGAGGCCTACTTAACAGCCATTGATGCCATAGGCAATACTATTGAACAGAAGATAGACATCCATTTTAACGAAGAGAACATACGGAAGGTGAGTGCTACATATGACTTGACGCCTAGCTCAGGGGCTACTATTAAGCCGCTGTTTGTAGGAACCATGCACTTGAACAAACCCGTAAAGACTGTTAGCGCAGACAAAATTTCCTTTGTGCTCGATGAAAAGAGAACTATTACCCTGCAGCCGGAAGACTTGCAGCTCAATACGCAGCGCGACGTAATAACAATTACCAAAGGCTTAGAGCTCATATTACCTTCCCAGCCCAGTGACAAAGGTGAGAAGCAGCCTGGAGAGCTCACGCTTCATATAGCGGAAGAAGCTTTCTTGACTGTAGAAGGGGACCAAAATGAAGCAATGCGCTACACATATACTCTGAGCAACCCCAAGGCCCATGGTACCGTTAAGGGAATGGTGCTTACCCAAGCCCCTGGATTCATCGTGCAGCTACTTGATACGCAATACAACATCGTAGACGAAGTACGCAACGTACCACAATATGAGTTCCACGGAGTAGCCCCAGGGGACTACCGTCTACGACTATTAATCTTGCCAGAGCAAGACGGGGCGTGGCGCTTTGGTAATTTGCATGAACGCCGAGAGCCTGATCCAGTGCGTTTATATCCGAAAGTAGTAGGCGTAGTCGCTAACTGGGTTGTAGAAGACATTAACTTTATCTATTAGATTATGATACTTCTCTGCGAGGAGGGCAGTATTGTACTCTGTGAAGCCTTGTTTACGTGATCAAAGGAATCGCCTAAATTCTTTCAAAAAGCTTTCTACGCATTCATCACTCATGTCTTGTAGTATGTTTGCTTTTCACTTGTCTTCACAGCTTGCTGTCCGTGCTAGCGATATTGGCTGTTGGCTGCTGCTGCTCAGATGTCACTGTGGCCTTAGCGGCGGAGCAGGAACAGCAAACGTCAACGCCTTATAACATGAAAAAGCTTGTCTCACTAATGCTCACAGGAGGGCTACTGTTACATACTGGCCACCAGGGCTATGCCGGACAGCCAGATACATTGCCTCCGTGCGAGCCACAAAAAGGACCTGATATGCATCATCAAGACAATATTTCTTCTGGTAGCCTGGTAGGTAATATCTTAAGCTCTGTCACAGATGCAGTTTTGGGAACAATATCAATGCGTTATCATCAGCTAGTTACCTCAACCCAGTTTTACCTCTACGGCCGGTCACACTTTACAAGGGAAGGCTGGGAGCGTGCAAGGAAGTCATACGCAGGGTCAGATCTGCTCAGCGATCCAGCACTTTCACTCGATGGCCGCGTGTTTATCGTAACAGGCGCCAACGCAGGTATAGGACGGTGTATTACACAATTCCTTGCCCAAAAAGGGGCAACAGTATACATGTTTTGTCGATCTAAGGCTAAGGGTGAGCAGGCACGCACAGAACTCTCCCAAACGACACACTCAAAGCGCATTCATCTCATTCTGTGTGATGTGTCTCTGGAGGCAGACGTCCGCAAGGCATATGCTGAGTTCTGTGACCATGTTTCGGTCACGTACGATGCTCCTCGACTAGACGGGCTTGTCTGCAATGCAGGCGCATTGCTCAACGAGCGTACGTTAACGACAGAAAATATAGAAACTATTTTCGCGGCACATTTGTTATTTGGGAGCTATTTGCTTACCAAACTATGCCTCAATGTTTTAGAAGCCACTCCAGACGCGCGGGTAGTTTATGTGTCAAGTGGGGGTATGTACAACACCAAATTCCCTGACTGGCGCGTGGCCACTAGCCGCCAAGGTAAGTTTGATGGTCAGCTCTCCTATGCTTATGCTAAAAGGGGGCAAGTGTTACTGGCTGAACACTTCACGGAGCAACATCCTGCCGTCACTTTTGTGAGTTGCCACCCTGGGTGGACAGATACACTGGGCGTAGAGAAAGCCTATGGAGCTTCGAAAAGATACTTGATGCCTATGCGTGACGTGTGGCAAGGAAGCGAAGGAATTACATGGCTCTGCTGTGCTCCCAGCGCTGATTTAGCGGGTGGGGCATTCTACTTAGACAGAAAGCCACAGAGGAAGCATCTGAGTGGCCTTTTCTTCAGGGATGGCTCTTTCACTAAAAATACGCCTGGGGAAGTAGCGTACATGGTAGCACAGTTAGCAAAATGGTCAAACAAAGCGACGCGACCGCAGCTAACGCCCGATAGCTATTTGCTCTCTAAGCAGCTAAAGCCCTGCAACCAGCTTGTCGATATCGATCGGTTTATGGGGCGTTGGTTCGTCTGGGCACATATCCCCACCTACTTTGATAGGGGCACGATCAATAACGTTGAAGACTATTGTTACGATTTCCAAAATAAGCGGGTGCTTGTGCACTTTACCTGCTTTAATGCGAAGACTAAGCAGTCTACCATCCTTGAGCAAAGAGCCCAGATGGCTAACGCCCAGAACAGCGTATGGCGGCTAGCGTTGAAGTTCAGGGCCTTACACATTCCCATTCCTACCAGATACGTGATTATGCATGTGGATCAAGACTATGCGCATACGATTATTGGCGTGCCCGACCGTTCACTACTCTACATCATGGCCAGATCCAAAGACATTGATCAGGCCAAGCTGCGTGACTTATTAAACATAGCAGAACAACAGGGATATGAGCTAAAGAACATACAGTATCCTAGATTCGATGCATTGATTCCTGACCCCGCTCCCTTTTCCCCTTTTCATTGATACGCTGTAACTACGCAGCTGCTCACCAACCCGGCCTGTGGCCACCCGGCTCCTCCCCTTGTTTCAAGGAAAAGTCTAGCCCGAAGGATTAAGGGGAGATTGTAATTCAGGAGAAGAATTATTGGAAGGCAAGCGCACAACCTGATGTGGGCTTAACGTCGGCTGAAGTGCTATAGGGGCCAGTGATCGACGCGTACGGCGCTTCCTAGAATGAGTTGTGCGGCTTGGGGGAAGGTTTCATTGAGGCTGGAAGTGAAAAAGCGATCCTCTGTCTTCTTCTCATCATCAAGTAGCTGATGACTACCGAGGATATCCTGGAGTGCGCACGCAGTCATGTGGGTAGCGTCTAGGATATCTATGGGCCTTTTTCTTTTTTGATAAAAGGCAGCGATCTGGGGCTTGATAATAGGATAATGGGTACAGCCCAAGATAAGTGCATCGATGCCTTGCAGTGATGGATTGGCTAGGTAGTCATGTAGGACAGCATCGTCTGTGTGACCCTGCATGTAGTTTTCTTCGATAGCAGGGACTATCAGTGGTGTGGCTAATGTCCGAAGCTGAACGTCGAGTTGCAGCGTCTGAAGTCTTTGCGGATAGATAGCGGTGTCAATAGTCCGTTCAGTGCCAATAAGCCCAACGGTCTTGGACTGCAAGTGCTTTGCTATGTATTGTAGGGTAGGATCTATGACGTTAAGCACCGGAATTTGATGGCCAACGTATGTGCTAAGGTTACCGTAAGCCACTGCAGCGGCCGAGTTACAGGCGACCACTATTGCTTTGCAGGGATATAGCAGCAGCATCTGGCAGATGCGTTGGGCACGGGCACGGATGGTGGGTACTGGTTTGCTGCCATAGGGTAGGTAGGCTGTGTCGCCATAGTACACGATAGACTCTTGTGGAAGAAGCTGCCGAATAGCACGTACTATTGTAAGCCCCCCAATACCGCTATCCAAAATGCCTATGCTCATCACGCAACGAGTTCTATGCAGGCTTGCGAAGGTGTTCGTAGTTGTTATACTTTATGGTGAGGAAGCGTTGCCTGATGCGCGAAGACTCAGCTACGCCTCATGCTACAGAGCTCCTTTTGTGGGCAAGAAAGAGGGGATAAGCAGCACATCAGTGGGCCCACCAGGGCTCGAACCTGGGACTACCTGATTATGAGTCAGGGGCTCTAACCAACTGAGCTATGGGCCCTCTACATCGCGAAAATGAGGGCACAATATTACGTATTTATCTCTGTGTGCACAAACACTTTATCCATTGCATGGAGCTGCGCATGGTGCTTGCGTCCAGATAGCAGAAGGCCACGAATAAGTGTATCTGCTAAGCTACTTAACTACCCCAGCTTTCAGCCAATGATCCTTTGCTGCTAAGCTGTAATTTTGTTACCCCGGCCAGCAGCCATCCAACTTCCCGTCTTTCTGCAAAGAGAGGGTCAGTCCGAAGGACTGAGGGAGGTTGTAACTCAGGAGGGGAGCTATGCCGCGATCATGCAGTGGTCGGGAAGTGGCACGATTTTTAACATTCACATATACACAATCCTATGCTCCGAGACATATTCTACTTTTTCCCAGTACAGCTTTTACTCAATCACTTAAAGAGCAACAAGGTGCTCTTGCTCTTTTGGCTGATACTTTTTGCTACCGTTACCAATAGCATCAACGGCTTTCTGGCACTTCACCATCTGTTCCTAGATCCCGAGTATTTAGACCATAGCTCTTTTTTGAGCTTTTTTATTCTCGGGATTGCGCTGGGAGGCTTTACCATGGCTTTTCATGCGACTACCTACATTATAGGCATCCATAAGTTCGCGTTTGTGGGGGCGCTGAAGAGGCCCTTCATTGTTTTTTGCCTTAATAACAGCACCATTCCGCTTGCATTTCTAGGAACGTACCTAGCAGCCATTGTACGTTATCAACTCATGGACGAGCAAAACTCAATGGCTGTAATATTCTTCAAGTGCGCAGGGCTACTGGTCGGCATCGCGCTGTCTTCCGCATTGCTGCTTTTGTATGTAGTATTCATGGACAAGGAGCGGCCTAATACGGCCCCCAAAGGACTCCTAGAGCGGCTTAGCAATGCCCTAGTACGTAGGGTGAATAAGATACGGAGGCGCTTAGGATCCGAAAAGTCCTCCATGCCCGTCAAGAGCTACATCAGCTTCCCCTTTGGTATTAAGCCCATCAAAGACCTAGAGGGGCGCTACAATCGCCAGGTCGTTTTACAGATATTTTATCGGAGCCACTTAAACCTTGTGGTCTTTGAGATGGTGGCCGTCGCCTCTTTCATCGTGCTAGGGCTGCTGAGCCCTTCTCCCCTTTCGCAAATCCCTGCGGCTGCCAGTGGCGTGCTATTCCTGACCATAGTAGTCATGAGCTTTGGGTTTATTGCTTTCTGGGCCAAGCGATGGAGTAATACAGCCATTATGGTGCTGCTATTTGTACTAAACATGATGACTAAGAATCCCTGGGTGTTGCATACCCACGAGAGCCATGCCCTTGGGCTGTGCTATGACGGACCGCCCGTTGAGTATTCCGCTAAAAATATACGCGCTGTCAATTCTCCCCAGTGCTACGCCGAGGATAAAACCTATACGCTACAGATGCTAGAGAATTGGCGTAAGAAGTTTCCCAAGGACAAGCCTCCTAAGCTGGTGGTGGTTTGTGCGAGCGGTGGTGGACTTTTTGCCGCCCTTGGCACAATGCAAGTCCTCCAGGAAGCGGAACGGATTACGCAGGGGAAGTTTATGACGCATACCATGCTGATGACTTGTGTGTCAGGGGGCGCTTTAGGCGCTGCTTACTTTAGAGAATTGTATCTACGCCAGCGGCAAGGCAAGCTTGTAGACCTCTATAACAAAGCGTATCTGAGGAAGATCGCTCACAATAGCCTGAATGCGGTCGTCTTCCACTTAATTGTTAATGATTTACTCGTTAACGCCAAACGCATCCAATACAATGATAAGACGTATCGAGGGGATCGTGGATTTGTCCTGGAGGAGCAGATACACAAGTACACAGACGCTGTTTTGAATAAACCGATCAAGGCTTATAAAGCGCCGGAGTTCAATAGTGTCATCCCCATGATGATACTCTCTACCATTATCAATGATGGTAGCAAGCTCTATATGTCTCCACACAGTGTATCATACATGACTGCAGACTTGGTAGAGGGCAAAGTAGCTGAGCGCGAAAATGGCACCAAGGGCATTGATCTGATGCGCTTCTTTGAGAAGCAGCAAGCCGCCCACTTACGCTTTACGAGTGCGTTACGCATGAATGCTACCATCCCCTATGCGCTGCCCGTGGTAGTGCTCCCTAGTCGCCCTGCTATAGAGGTAGTGGACGCGGGGCTGATGGACAATCATGGTGTAGGTGACGCCATTACCTTCTTACATGTATTCAAAGACTGGATTTCGGACAATACTGCCGGAGTTGTTTTGGTGACTATCAGAGGGAAGCAGCATGAAAGTGGTATGCTGAAGCACACGTCTAATTCCTTGTTCTACAAGCTTTTAAAGCCGATAAACTTACTACACAGGGCATGGGCGCATATGCAGGACATCAGGAATAATGTGTTGGTTGAGCAAGCACCTTCTTGGCTTGCGGTACCACTCACAGAAATCAAATTTTATTATACCGGTGTATCCTCCTCAACACACAGTGCTGATGGCGATACTTCTATAGGCTGGTACCTTACTACCCGGGCGCGCAAGACGATTATGGAGTCCATCCACTTGCCCCGCAATCAGGCCTCTTTCCTCGAGCTCAAGGCGGTACTGCAATGAACCGCCGGCAGTTGTGGCCGTTGTAGAGTACATGAGCGTGAGTTCAAGGGCTACTTCGATATCGCTCAGGATGGTATAATTACCTTCCGTTAGCGCTTTGTCTATTGTGTGTTGGGGTGCCGAAGTAATGCAGTAGCTGGGTAGTTACATTGTCATAGAGCTTGCGTAATTTCGGGCGCGAAACACAAGAAAAGCTTACGGTTATGAGAAGATACGGTTTACTACTACTACTTATATGGAGCCCTATTCAGGCATGGGCTTATGGACAGCTAGGCATAAAAGTAGCGCCGGGAGTAGCATTCAGCAGGGTCTACGCCCAGAACAACAACGTGGGATTTTCCTCGAGCGGCGCGAACATCAAATTCCAGGCAGGAGTCATGGTTGACTATAGCTTACTCTTTCGGGACAATTATTTCCTCAGTACAGGACTGTACGTGGCAGGTAATCGCGTTTCAGTAAACCATAACAAACAGCCTGTAAGCGAAAAACACCAGCTACAATACTTCCAAGTTCCTCTGCTGGTTAAATTATACACCAGCGAGATCGCCCTAGATGTAAGGCTCTACGTAGAGATAGGACCTGTACTAGGCATACGAATCAAGTCTCCCGTTAGCTACATCAAAGAAGGCAAGCAGGCGTTAGCACGAGACTTTCGCTGGATCATGTGCTCGGGACTTATGGGTATAGGCATTCAGTACGACACCAGCCTGTGCACCAGCCTCTTCGGGGGGCTGAGCTACCAGGGAGCTTGGACCAGTGCACTTCGCAGCCAAAACAATAGGCTAAGGTTGCCCAAAATAGACATCTACAATGACATGATTAGCTTGGTAGTTGGCGTTAAGTTCTGATGGCTTACGCACCTGCTGTATGCTACCTCACAGTCTGGCTTGCCTTAGGCCAAAGGGAACAGATCCCCGGATGCTGTAACCCATGGGCATGGTGAGCAGATACATTCCCACCGTGGACTGCATGTCCGTAGTCCATGATCGCGCTAAAGTCCTACCACAGAATTCTCCGATGATGCATCCAGCCCGCTGAGGAAGTTGTTGATCAAGATTGGCTTCGGCAGGGCTTGTGTACTTTCTATTGAAAACGCCTTGAGTGATGCCTGCTGCAGATGCGCAGAAATAAGCGCCAGCAGCTGATCTGTAAGTGATACAGATACGAAGTGTACGTACAAGCGCTGGTGCGTAAGTAGATGCCTGTACCTGGGCGACACTTCCCAAATAGCTCCTTGGTGGCGCTGCAGCAACGCTACCAGCGGATCATCTAGCTGGGTGACCTCCTGGGGCTTAGAGGTCTCTACCAGATGAAAGTCATACAGCCCTGCCCAGATATCCTTGCTTTTCCGCTGCTTCATGTACAGCATGCCGAAGTGCTTTAGAACGAAGTAATAGAAGAAGCGCTGCCTCACCTTCACCTTCTTGCGCTTGACAGGCAGCGAATATTGTCTGTGCGTACGAAAGGCCACACAATACTCCCGAAAGGGGCACGACAAGCATTGGGGCTTGGCAGGGGTGCAATGTAACGCCCCAAACTCCATGATGGCTTGTGTATACACATCAGCGCCCTGGCGAGGAACGAGAGATGCTGCGCGCGCTGCGAATACTTTTATCCCTTGCGCGGAGGTGATGTCCTCCTCTATACCAAATAAGCGCCCTAGCACTCGATATACATTGCCATCTACCGCAGCAACAGGCTCCTGGAAGGCGGTGGCAGCAATGGCTGCTGCGGTGTATTTGCCTACACCCTTGAGTTTCAGCAAGTCCTGATAGTTATTGGGGAACTGTCCTTCCGGCTGCGTGGCCACTGTACGGGCACAAGTATGCATGTTTCTGGCCCTAGCGTAGTAGCCGAGGCCCTGCCAAAGGCGCATGACCTCCTCCTCAGGGGCGTTAGCCATGTCTACCACGGTAGGGTATGCCTCTACGAAACGCTCGTAATATGGCAGCCCTTGGGCGACGCGGGTTTGCTGTAGTATAACCTCGGAGAGCCAAATTCTGTAGGGGTCACGTGTGGCACGCCAGGGCAAGTCACGCTTGTTGGCTTGGTACCAGGCGATCAGCCTTTGGGCAAAGCGTGCCGGTGTGAGCGCTTCCTTGGGTGGCTCTGGCTCGGGGTATGAAATAGAGAGTTGTGCCAACGTATAAGGTGTGTGGAAAGAAGCTGTGCTTTGTGCATTCTATAGCGCCCTAGGCTGACCGTCATGAATGCAGCTATGCTGCAGAGCCTGATGAGGCACGTAACATACATAACTCCGCGCAGATCTCTACTAAACTGTTCACGCAAGCTCTATCCAAGTTACTCCGGCTCCGCCTGGGAAAGGATGCTTATCGATAACTCGCTTGACCCAGGAATGCTTCCGTAAATGCTTTCCAACTGCATGACGCAGGACACCGTCTCCTTTGCCGTGAATAACCTTTAAGTGCTTGCGCCCCAGCAGATATGCTTGGTCCATCCACTGGTCAAGGGCTGCTAAAGCCTCGTGCGCACGCATGCCGTGGAGGTCTATGGCGTCTTCGAAGTTGATATAGGCATACGGATCTTTATTGAGTAAGCGGGAGCCACTTCTGGCAGGTGCGGCGGAGGAAGCCTGCGCGGCGGATGGCGCCTGCGTCAACTTGTCTACTGAAATTTTCAAGTTGAAGGTGGGGAAGGCTACGGTGGCTGTTTGCTTACTGATGCGGGTAACGGTTCCTATGGCTACCTGGCCCTGTACACACACGGAATCGCCTGTGGAGAATATACCATGGTCGCTCATAGCTACTCAGGCTGTACTTCTAGGGCAATAAGCGCTTGGGTAACGGCTTCGAAAATATGCTTTAGCTCTTTGGGATGAACCAGGTAGTACTGCATACTTCGGTGAAAGTCCTCCCAGCTGACTTCGTGCGCCTCGTAGATAGCGGGGACGTGCTGTATTAGGGGCGCTGTAGTTTCGTCTGCTGACCGCGACATGGTAAGCGCCTTGGCCAGGTATAGGTCCACCAATAGAGCTACCATCTGCCCCTGGGGTAGTATAGGCGCGCGGCTAAGCTTAGGGGCACCACTCAGTGCTAAGGGTATCAGAGCCCACAGTAGCCCTTTGTTGACGATTGATTTCATGGATAGCGAAAATAGTGGATCGAAGCCTCCTAACAAAGCTGCTGCGCGAAGCCTAACTTAGCCCTCCACGGAAAGCAGTGTATGGGTACGCATCTGTCATTACTAAGTCGCTTGGTGTAATTTTACCGCAGCAGCGAGAGCTGATTGGCTATGACAACAAAAGACAATAAATCGGTGGTGCCGTACAAGCGCTTGTTTATGTTCAAGAGCAGGTGGTTCAATACACGTACGCTTGGTCGATATCATCTGGTGCTTCAATTAGGTCCGGACAGCTTTAGTGCTAGCTGCATAACCACAGACACGCACCGATGCTTGCTAGTAGCAGCATATGCCGTTGTGGGCGACACGCCCGTGCAGTGGTTGGCGGCCTCTCGGCAGCTATACAGCCAAAATCCTCTGCTGCATGCAAAAGGATGGGGTAAGGTAACCCTAAGTGTGGCTAACCAGCAGTATACGCTGGTGCCCGAACAGCTTTTCATACAAGAGCAGGCAGCGACCTACTTGAAATTTGCGTGCCCGCTGGAGGACACTGTTGTTGTACAGCATACTGTCCACGCTCCGCTTAATGCGGTGGTGGTCTTTGGTGTGGATGCTGCGCTGCGCAACTGGTTCCATGACACCTATACCCCTGGCACTGTGCGCGTGGTACATCAGACGAGTAGCCTTATACAGGGGGCTTGGACCTACCTACATATGCATCGGCTGAAGCCCAGGCCACGCCTTTTTGTCCACGTAGAAGCGGAATATTTGCACATTACAGCCATGGATAAAGGGAAGCTGCTGTATTATAACCGGTTCGCACACAAAAGCGAGGACGAGATAGTGCGTTACCTAGTCTTGGTGATGCGTACCTTGCAGCTAGATCCGCACTTGCATGAGGTAATCGTGAGTGGGAATATCACGAAGTCGTGCTCGCGCTACAAGAAAGTTCGCAAATACATCCGATATATTACCCTGGCTAAGAAGCCCCCCTATATCCGCTTCGGCTGGACGTTTAGTCGGTCTACGGCGGTGCGCTATTTTGATATCCTTAGCGCCCATCTCTGCCATTAGGCTTGCGGAAATGCTACCTGCATAGGAGAAAGTATTGCACAGTTAGTGTTGGGGACGGCTACACTGCATTATGATGAAACCGCACGAAAAATCTTTCTCAGAAGCTGGGAAAGATTTTTCGTGCGGTTTCATCATAATGCA
>JBCBHC010000009.1:0-13497 GCA_038526075.1 Bacteroidota bacterium
TGGCCAGTAAATTACTCAATAGTGCGACAAGCAATAGCCAAAATCCAGGTTGGCATTGCCCTACGGTTTCTATGAACGAATTACTTTGTTGGCTTGTGATGAGTAGCCATACGTTGGCGATCGTATACCCGAGTGAGACCCCGCTTGCGGCCCCCAGACGTAACTGTTGCGTTCTGTCATGGTACTGAAATATAGCGTAGGTAGCCGCTAGCGCAGCAAACGCCGCTACAATGCTTACATGTTTGGCGGGAAGCACATGACGGAGGCTAGTAGCTTGCCATGGCCACATGCTCATGATGCAGCCGTGCTCCGTGCCAGTACTCATATTAGACCATAATGGCATCATCGTAGCCATCACTGTGCTTAGGGCGGCGATAAGTAAAAAGAGGGATTGTGGTCGTTGTATCATAGTGGTGAGCTTTGGGCTCAGATGCCTCACTCGGCCAGGGCCTACTTAGTATCCTACAAGCATCCCCCCGCAAGGCCCAAATGCATAAAAATTTCTCTCTGGCGGCCGTTCCGGACCGTCTCTCTTTCGTGCGTGGTGGGCGTGGACACCTTGCCCTTTGTTCCAGGACGTCTCAGACGAGCTGTATTATCCTCAGGCTTCTGCCAGCAGCCTCTCCCCCTTCTCTATAGCTTGCTCAATGGTGCCAACTAGGTTAAACGCAGGCTCCGGTAGATAATCTAATGTACCATCTATGATTTTGTTGAAGCCTTTGATCGTGTCTTGGATATCCACAAAATCACCTTCGAGGCCAGTAAATTGCTCTGCGGTGTGGAATGGCTGCGACAGGAAGCGTTGCACTTTCCTAGCGCGGTATACTGTGAGGGTGTCTTCCTCTGATAGTTCGTCCATACCCAAAATGGCGATGATGTCTTGCAGCTCTTTGTAACGCTGCAGAATGCGCTTAACGCGCTGGGCAGTGTTGTAATGCTCTTCGCCGATTATATCAGGGCGTAGGATACGGGAGGAGGAATCTAGTGGGTCTACGGCAGGATAGATGCCTAGGGAAGCAATCTTGCGTGAGAGTACTGTAGTAGCATCCAGGTGGGTAAAAGTGGTGGCCGGGGCCGGATCAGTTAAGTCATCGGCCGGCACATAGACTGCTTGTACGGAGGTAATGGAGCCGTTCTTGGTAGAGGTGATGCGTTCCTGCATGGCACCCATCTCCGTGGCAAGCGTAGGCTGGTACCCCACGGCAGAGGGCATGCGCCCCAGTAAGGTAGATACTTCGGAGCCTGCTTGCGTGAACCGGAAAATATTGTCTACAAAGAAGAGTACATCTCGGCCGTCACCCTTTCCATCACTATCGCGGAAGTACTCCGCAGCGGTAAGCCCAGTGAGTGCCACGCGTGCCCTCGCGCCTGGAGGTTCATTCATCTGCCCGAAGATAAGCGTAGCCTGTGAGGACTTGAGGGCCTTTCTATCTACTTTAGACAAATCCCAGCCGCCTTCCTCCATAGATTGCTTGAACGCTTTGCCGTAGTTAATCACGCCGGCCTCTATCATCTCTCGGAGCAAGTCATTGCCTTCGCGGGTCCGCTCACCTACACCTGCAAACACCGAAGAGCCTGAGTAGGCTTTGGCAATGTTATTGATCAGCTCCATGATCAGCACAGTCTTCCCTACACCTGCGCCGCCAAAGAGACCTATCTTGCCGCCCTTCACATAAGGCGCCAACAGGTCAATCACTTTGATGCCCGTGTAGAGCACCTCGGTGGAGGTCGCTAAATCTTTGAAGAGAGGAGCGGGGCGATGAATGGGGAGTTTGTCTTCAGTCTCGGGCTGCTCTATGCCATCTACAGCTCTGCCCACGACATTAAATAGGCGCCCCCGTATGCTCTCACCTACTGGTATGGTAATGGGCCTTCCAGTATCTACCACCGGCATGTCTCTGGCAAGCCCCTCAGTACTGTGCATGGCAATGGTGCGCACAGTGTTGTCACCCAGATGCCGCTGGCACTCCAGGGTCACTTCTTGACCATTTTCTTTGGTAACTTTTAGTGCATTAAGCAGATGGGGAAGCGTTACTGCCTGATCAAAGCTTACATCTATAACGGGACCCACTATTCGGGTAATTACACCTGCTGCTGCCATCTTAAATTTTGTGGGAAAGAATTTTTGTTGCTCGCAAAAGAGGCGTAAAAGTAGCACACAAATTCATTTGCTGCAATCGTGTTGATACAGGTGTGGATGCCCACGCCAGGTGGGCTATATCGCGAGCAACCTCAGAAATCCGACTTAGGCATCCTTACTTGGAATGGACAACCTCCTCATTGAGGACACCTCGACATTCGTGATAACACGTGCTTCGTAGACATTCTGGCGCTCAAGGAAGTTTCGGTGACCAATTAGGATGCCCCGTTTACACAAGCTATCAGCAGTTGCTTAGAATAGAACTTTGTGTTATTTACCTTTGTGCAGCTGTACAAATGGCTGAGGATTGTTCGACTTTAGCGCACCGTAGGTGAGCTCGGCCGATAGTTGCTTTGATCCCTTCAAATACCATATACAAGTATGAAAATTACCCACGAGCCACTCAATGACGACGAATTTGTCATTACTGTTCAAGTAGAGGAGGTAGACCACAAGCGTGAACTTGCAAAGAAGTTATCCCAGCGCAAAAAAGACATTCAAGTCAAAGGCTTCAGACCAGGGAAAGCGCCTACGTCCGTAGTCAGAAGGATGTATGGTACAAGTGTACTTGTGGATGTCGTCAATGAGCTTCAAGACAGTGCGCTCGACAGGTATTTATTTCGACATAGACACTTTTTTTTAGGAGGTACTAGTCCTGTCCCCACCGAGCCTGCACCAGACTGGAATGTAGATAAAGACTTTACGTTTAAGTACCGCGTCAAGAGGCGCCCTGACTTTGATTGTACGCTTTCGAAAGCCATTGAGGTGCCGTACTACCGAGTCGATAGCATCGAGCCAGAGGTGCTAGAAGCGGCGATGAAAATGTATCAGGAAAATTATAGTAACCAATCTACCGCAGACAAAGCTAGCGTGGCAGGGGACTGGTTGTATGGGACGCTATACTACGCGCCTTTAAATTACTCCGTGGGCTTTGAGCTACACGTGAGTACACTTCCTGAAAATACTAGGGAAGCCTTCACGGGACTCAAAATCCAAGACACTGTGGTACTAGACTTCGCAGAGCTGGCTCAGTCTGATGCCTTTATCCTGCGTGGTGCGAAAGACGATGCACGCAAAACGTTAGAGGAAAAAGGGGGATCCGTGAAGCTGACCATCGAAGAAATTTCGCGTGATACCCCTGTTCCCTCCAACGATCCTGAGCTCTTTGAAAAAGTCTGGGGCGAAAAGTTTAGGGACAAAGAATCTGGCACTACTGTTGAAGAATTATTCAAGAGGAAAATAGAGGAACGTCTGCTTTCACACTTTGCAGATACTTCTAGCAATATTTTTCAGCACCTGCTGCGAAACACGCTGATAGAACGTGCGCAAATACCGCTGTCAGACGATTGGTTAAACGAGTGGGTAAAGAAGCGTCCCAGCGCTAAAGAAGAGGAAACTGGTGTGGACGGACATCATGACATGCATATCCGTAAACTCAAATGGGCCCTTGTCATAGACAAGATTGCTCAGATACACAGTATCGAGGCTACTGAAGAGGATGTAATTGAGCATTTGCAGGCTGTAAAGAAGATCTCGGAACAGAAAGCACGAGAGTGGGTTGAGCTTCAGAAAGATAAGGGCAGTATTAATAGCCCGTATGGAGTACTTGTTATTAGTGTGTGTGAAAAAAAGGTGAACGCATTTATCAAGGAGAAAATAACGATAGTCGACAAGGTAGTTAGTTGCCAAGCGCTCGAAGAAATGCGCCAAGAACATCTTAGCGCATAATTGCCCTGTTATTAGCTCTGACGTAAAAAACATATATGGCTGCGTATACTGACACACTGGCTCAATACCATCGCGTGGTGAAGGCTTGCCAAGAGGTTTTTGAAAAGAAAACTAAGGACTATGGTACAGCGTGGCGTATCCTGCGGTTACCTTCCATAACCGATCAGATCATGATCAAGGCGCAACGCATCAGGGCTATTCAGGAGCAAAAGGAACAGCGCATCAAGGACGGAGTATTGACTGAGCTCGTAGGTACGCTGAACTACAGCGTGATAGCACTCATGCAGATTACACTTGAAAACGACAGCCGCCTGGAACTCCCTTACGAAGAGCTTGCGCCGCTGTACAAGCGGGTGATTGAGCAAACGATAGCATTGCTGGAAGATAAAAACCACGACTATCAAGAAGCATGGCGATCTATGCGCCTGAGCTCCATTGTGGACATTATTCTTATGAAGCTTCTGCGAATCAAACGGATAGAAGACAACCAGGGTACCACGCTAGTTTCTGAGGGAGTGGCCGCCAATTACCAAGATATTATTAACTATTCAGCCTTTGCGTTGATCAAGCTTAACTATGTGGAAGATTGAGTATACGGCGCTACTGGCAAACATACTGGTAGGCAGCACGTTTATTTTTTCAGGACTTGCTAAGCTGAATGATCTACGCAGCTTTGCCCACAAGATCGAGGAATACTTGCGCGTGCTAGCGAGCCAATTGACTGGCTGGGCACGTTTATTCCTTCCCTATACCGTATGCCTGGCTTTAGCCATTGCTACTGCTGAAGTAACGTTTGGTACCGCCGTGGTTATTTATTGGCACCGTTACTGGACTTTATTATCCTTGCTGTTGCTGACCTTATTCTTTACCGCATTGACCTTCTACACAGCTATATCGAAGCGTATAGTTAGCTGCGGATGCTTTGGAGGCGCTTTAGAGTTGGCACCTTGGCAATCCTTTGGGAAGAGTATCGTACTACTTTCGCTCATTGGAGTGCTCTGCTGGCAGGAGAGTAGCCAGCCTGTGGTTGCCATGATGTCTGGCGGAGGATGGATTGTGGCAGGGGCACTGCTGACGGCCTTGTCGTTAGGTAGCTACACACTCCGCTACTTACCTGTCATAGACTGGAGCCCCTATAAAGTAGGTAGTGACCTGCACCAGCATCTTCCGCCATCCCCGAACGCAACCCTAGAGGATCCTTCGTCAAGCACAGAACAGTTTGGCCATGCAGGAGACAGTGAACTGAGGATTTGGCAAGGGGCAAAAGACCGCATACGGGATGTACTCACTGGAAACAAAGTGCTGCTCATCGTTCAGGCGCCTGAGATACTTACCACGAAGGTGCTCCAGGAGCTCCAGGCGTTTGTCAATAATCCCCCCAGCGATACGCAAATTATATTGCTATCTAAGGCCGGTAATGGGGAGATCTTGGCCCCTTTACTACAGCTGACGCTGTACACGGCCCAGCCATTGCTTCTGCAGAGAATGCTGCAGACATCTACTGGTGCGCTGCACTTGCGGGATGGAGTCGTGGTAGGCAAGTGGCATTACCGAGATTTGAAACACATGGCTTAGCCAGATGATTGTATTAACGTATTAGCACCTTTAAAACTTATATTATGGCACTTATTAGCATTGTAAGAAAAAATTCGGGAGTCGCTGTGGGACTGATTGTAGGCATACTTCTTTTGGCGTTGTTGGGTGGAGACTTCTTTCGCCTTGGGATAGACCTTTCTGGGCGGCGGCGCGCAGATGTCGGTAAGATAGCTGGCCAAAAAATTAGTATTCAGGAATACCAAGCCCAAATAGAGCAACTTCGCTATCGACTTCCCGCCACTACCACAGAGTCTTTTCTATATGAGCAGGCCTGGAAGCAGCTGATAACAGAACGTGTCTATCAAAAAGCGTACAGCGTGCTAGGCCTCCAAGTGGGTTCCGAAGAACTGGTAGATATGGTCCAGGGAGACCATGTGCACCCCGATCTGCAGATGTCATTCAGAAATCCTACCACGCAGCAGTTTGACAAGCAGCTACTGGTAGCCCACCTGCGGCATTTATCCCGGGGACCGGTAGAGCAGCAGCAGCAGTGGCGTAGCTTCGAGCATCGCCTCGCTACCGCTAGAAAACAGGAGCTGTTTACACAACTTATGCAGCAGAGCGCTTGGGTCACTAGCCTGGAAGCGCAAGAAAAGCACAAGCGAATGCGCACCACCTTATGTGTAAATTGCCTCTACATACCTTACCATAATTATGCAGACGAAGAGATACAGGTGACACCTGCTATGCTCAAGCAATACCTGGAGGAGCACAAAGAAGCATACCCAACGGCTGAATGCAGAAGTATCCGGTATATAGCTTTCCCTATTGAGCCGATCGCTGAAGATCACCAAAGCTTTAAAGAAGAGCTTGCGGAGTTGAAAAAGGCTTTCGAGCACGCCAAAGATGCGCGTGTATTCGCCAAGATCAATACCGATGGCCAGTCCTCTTCCTCCTACCTAAATCTTACACCACAGCAGCTCCCTACGGTACTGAAAAAACGAAAGCTGAAGAAAGGCTACGTGGCGGGACCTGTCCAGGAAGGTGAATGGCACAAAATCTATCGTGTAGCCAAATTGCCGCTAGCCAAAAACAAAAATAAAGTATATGAGGTAGCAGTCATAGAAAAGAAATTGCTTCCCGGCGACAATGCCTGCGACCAAGTGTTTCGGAAGGCCGACTACTGCGCAAGTATCATCCGTAGTGACGCTCAGCTAGCCGAGTACGCAGCGCAGCAAGCATTACCCGTACATACAGCCTCAGTAAAGCCTAATGATACACAAGTAGGAAACTTGTCCCAGGCGCGCGTGTTAGTGCGTTGGCTCTACAACGAAGCTAATATTGGTAAGTTATCTCCTGCCTTTGAGATCGGGAATGCTTATATAGTAGCGATCATGATGGGCCACACGCCCCGAGGCACTGCTCCGCTCCATGAAGTACAAGAAGAAGTTACTCTTAGAGTCAAGAATGCCTACAAGGCTCGCAAGCTCATAGCTCAGCTGCAGCAAGACACGGGCATAGCGTTAGCAGCACAAGCCAAACAGTATGACGGCGCCCGCTTTGTGGAGATAGACAAGCTACACTTTGACGATGATACGCTTCAAGTAACCGGCATGGCCCGCAAAGCGGTAGGAGCCGCCTTTGCACTTCAGCCAGGTGCCCGAACAGCAGTGGCTGATGAGCACGGGGTGATAGTGGTAGAGTTGGTGAAAGTCAATATCGCTCCTCCTGAAGAGGACGTCGCCACCCAGCGAGATGATATGATAGCGCTAGCGAAGTTAGAGCAGCCGAATGGCATTTTGCGGGCCCTGGAAGAGCTAGCACACGTTCAAGATCACCGATATCGATTCTATTAAATCTCGTTGCAGTGGTTCCCTCAGCAATGTGACAAGCTTTTTTGGGAGCATGGTCAGGATGAATGCGCGTGGAGACCAGCGTATCATGTCCATGGTAACAGAACAGGTCCCATGGCTCGACAGCAACTTTGTCAGTATTCATGTCGTCATTACATGCGCGCAATCGTCTTTGACCCAGCTACTTTGTACAAAGCAGTTTTTGGCATAGTATATGTCCCAAAGGCGTTATTAGTAAACTATTATTCAACTTAAAACAATGTTTAACTGATTATGAAAAACGTGAACATTACGCTTCTAGAGAACAGAGTGCTGGTGGAGCCAGCGCCTGCCGAAGAAAAAACGAAGAGTGGAATCATTATTCCAGATACGGCTCAAGAAAAGCCACAACGCGGTACAGTAGTCGCTGCAGGTCCTGGGAAAAAAGATGAACAGCCTATGACAGTTAAAGCAGGTGATAAAGTACTGTACGGTAAGTACGGTGGTACAGAAATAGCGCTTGATGGAGTCGACTACCTAATTATGCGGGAGTCAGACATTTATGCCGTGGTTTAGTGTATCAATCAATTTTTCGTGTATAAACATTCAACTTAAAATAAAAATCAATCAATTATGCCAAAGACTATAGTTTCAGATTCAGAAGCTCGCGAGAAGCTTAAAAGAGGGGTAGACAAGCTGGCTAACCCCGTGAAATCTACATTAGGCCCCAAAGGCCGCAATGTCATTATAGACAAAAAGTATGGCAGCCCTGATGTAACCAAAGATGGAGTGACGGTGGCTAAGGCTATAGACCTGAAAGATCCTGTTGAGAACATGGGCGCCCAACTTGTGAAGGAAGTAGCTTCCAAAACCGCTGACAGCGCTGGGGATGGTACTACCACTGCTACTGTACTTGCACAGTCCATGTTTACGCTGGGTATGAAGAACGTAGCTGCTGGGGCCAATCCCATGGATGTGAAGCGCGGTATGGATCGGGCCATTGCTAAGATCGTCGAACAGCTCAAGAACACGTCTAAGAGCATCAGTGGATCTACAGAGATAGAGCAAGTAGCTACTATTTCGGCCAACAACGACAGTAAGATCGGTCAAATGATTGCCAATGCGATGGACAAGGTTGGCAAGGACGGCGTCATCACAGTAGAGGAAGCCAAAGGTACTGCGACCGAGGTGAAGGTGGTAGAAGGAATGGAGTTCGATCGCGGATACCTCTCCCCATACTTTGTGACCAACACGGAAAAAATGGCTACGGAGCTAGAAAGCCCCTACATATTGATCTACGACAAAAAGATCTCTACCATGAAGGAGCTTCTACCCGTGCTCGAGTCCACTGCCCAAACTGGCAAGCCGCTCCTAATCATCGCCGAAGATATTGATGGTGAAGCGCTAGCAACGCTTGTGCTGAACAAGATACGCGGTGCGCTCAAAGTGGCGGCAGTGAAAGCACCCGGGTTTGGGGATCGCCGAAAGGCAATGCTAGAAGACATCGCCGTACTTACTGGAGGCACAGTCATCTCTGAGGAACGAGGTTATAAGCTAGAGAATGCCACTGTAGACTATCTAGGAACCGCCGAGAAAATCAATATAGATAAGGACAACACTGTGATAGTTAACGGTGGTGGGAAAAAAGCAGATATTGAGGCACGCGTTAATCAGCTGAAGGCGCAGATAGAGACCATTACCTCAGATTACGATAAGGAGAAGCTGCAAGAGCGCCTAGCTAAGTTAGCCGGAGGTGTAGCCATCCTATATGTAGGTGCCGCAACAGAGGTAGAGATGAAAGAAAAGAAAGACCGCATAGATGATGCCTTACACGCTACTAGGGCCGCTGTGCAGGAAGGGATTGTGCCAGGAGGTGGCGTAGCACTGATCCGTGCAATGGATGCACTTAAAGACGTAAAAGTCGATAACGAGGACCAAGAAACAGGCGTAACCATCGTTCGTGCAGCGCTTGAGTCGCCACTCAGAACTATTGTAGCCAATGCCGGCGGGGAGGGGTCTATTATTGTACAAAAGGTGAAAGAAGGCAAAGAGGACTTTGGATACAACGCCAGGACAGAAGTCTATGAAAACTTATACAAAGCCGGCGTTATAGATCCTACGAAAGTCACTCGGCTAGCGTTAGAGAATGCGGCGTCTATTGCGTCTATGCTGCTGATTACTGACTGCGTAGTGGCTGAGGAGCCTGAAGCAGAGAAAGCTGATGCGGCTGCAGGCGGAGGTATGCCTCCTATGGGAGGTGGCATGGGGGGCATGATGTAAGGCGTTGGCGAGGAATATATTAAATAGTTATTCAAAGGCTTGGAGCGAATGCGTTCCAAGCCTTTTTGTGTATTGTAGGCAGCTAAATCTCATTAGCACATTTTTCTAAATGCTACGTCCTTTCCTTTCTCAATCTCAATCAAAGCCTGGTCGACACCTCCTTGCTGCATCAGCACCGCATTGCTAGTGCCCTTAGCATCCGTCATAAATACCTGCCCAAAGTGCTGTTGAGCCATCAGCTGTACCAACTTATTGATTCGCTGGGCGTCTAGTTTATCGAAAATGTCATCTAACAGCAGCAGCGGCTTACGTTGCAATGCTCGATGCATGTAATCAAACTGAGCGAATCTAAGTGCAAGCGTAAAAGATTTTTGCTGCCCCTGCGAGCCAATCTTTTTCAGGGAATGGTCGTTCAGTACGAAGTGCACCTCGTCGCGATGGACGCCTTGGGTAGTGCGTTGCAGTATTAAGTCTTGCGGTAAGCTGCTGCAAAATTTCTGCTCGAAATTGGATTCCGCTACCGCTGATTCGTAATAAAGCTGTACCTCTTCGGTTGCATCCACAAAGTACTGGTAATGCGTTTGAAAAATGGGTGCAAAATCCTGTATGAGGCGGTTCCTAGCGGTAAATATTTCCTGGCACAGCGGCAATAACTGTTGATCATAGATAGCAAGAAGGTCTTTGTTCAGTTGCCCAGCATCTTTGTATGTCCTTAATAGGCTGTTCCGCTGCTTGAGCAGTGTATGGTACTTGAGGAGAGAATTTAGATAAGCGCCATCGAGCTGGCATAGGATACCATCGAAGAACTTCCTACGCACCTCGCTTCCCCCCCTTATCAAGTCCATGTCATACGGGGTCGCTAGTACTACTGGGAAGCACCCTACATGGTCACGCAGCTTGTCATAAGGCTTACCATCCTTCTTGATCAGCTTTCCTTTTGACTTCTGGAAGCTACACTGCACTGTGCAGGATTTATCCTGCTGTACAAAGCTTCCCTCCACCGCAAAGGCTGTCTGGCCATGTTGTATGCTATGGCTATCCGTTGTGTTAAAGGCGCTTTTGGTGAGTGATAGGTAGTGAATGGCATCCAATAGCGTAGTCTTTCCCGCGCCGTTGGAGCCTATTATAAGGTTGAGCTGTTCCGCAAAGGGAATCTCTACGGCAGTATAATTTTTGAAATGAGCACACCGAAGTTTCTGTAGGAGCATTAATCTTGATTTAGTCGTTTTTGGTTAATTTCGCTCTCACGTACATACCCCCCTACACATACATGGATACTGCACTCGCCAGCGCCACGCTGAAAGTACGGGCTCAGGAAGATTTTTCAAAGGCTATATATCTACTCTGGTATGAGCGTATGACACTCATACGCAAGTTTGAGGAGAAGGCCGGCCAATTATATGGCCAGCAAAAGATCAAGGGCTTCTGTCACCTATACAACGGCCAGGAAGCGTGTGTCGTGGGCACCGTTACGGCATTAGACAAAGATGACAAATACATCACCGCCTATCGCGACCACGCACATCCCATTGCCCTGGGTACTTCCCCCAAGTATGTCATGGCAGAGCTATTTGCCAAGGCCACTGGCTTAGTGAAGGGCAAGGGAGGATCCATGCATATGTTCGACAAACAACGCAACCTGTTTGGGGGGCATGGAATTGTAGGAAGTCAGATCCCCCTGGGCGTAGGAATTGCTTTTGCAGAAAAATACAGACAAACCCGCAACTTATGCATCACCTTTATGGGGGATGGTGCTGTGCGGCAAGGTGCCTTTCACGAATCACTGAATCTAGCGATGCTGTACCAGCTACCCATCATCTTTGTCATTGAGAACAACGGGTATGCCATGGGCACTTCGGTAGAGCGGAGCTCCAACGTTACAGAACTATACAAGCTAGGCGCTAGCTATGAGATGCCTTCGGCTGTAGTAAACGGCATGGATGTAGAGGCAGTGCACTGTGCTGTGGCCGAAGCGGCTGTCAAGGCTAGGGAAGGACTTCCTAGTCTGCTAGAGCTGAAAACCTATCGTTACAAAGGGCACTCTATCTCTGACCCCGCTAAGTATCGCACTAGAGAAGAAGTCAATGACTACAAACACCAGGACCCCATCGACCGTGTACGTACTGCTATAATAAAGAAGCAGCTAGCCGATGAAGTAGCACTGGATGACATTGTGCAGCAGGCCAAGCAGCAAGTAGCTGACGCCGTGCGCTTTGCAGAGGCCGCCCCTTTCCCAGAGCCAGCCGAAGCATATAATGATGTCTACACTCAGCATGATTACCCATTTTTAAAAAATTAGCAGACCTTCTTACACTGATCAACTGACCATGGCAAAAAAACTTAAGACCACTAGTATCCCTGAAGCGGATCCTCTTGAACATATTGCTGACCAGGTACATAGATACCGGCCAGTACTTAGCACTGCAGCGACATGCGGATTAATCGCCTTGAGTGGCTTTTTACTTTTCAGTCGTTATCAGCAACACCAGAATGCCATCGCCCATAATGAAATGTATAGAGCCGTGTACTATTTTGAACAAGGGCAACTTGTACAAGCACTGTATGGCGATGGAGGGTGTGCAGGGTTCATAGACGTCATCAAGGAATACCCTCGGACAAACGCCGCTAATTTGGCCCAATTCTATGCTGGGGTAAGCTATGTCAATCAGCAAAGCTATGAGCTTGCCATAGAGCATCTCAAAAGGTTTAAGTGCAAAGACTGGTTAGTCAAGGCGCGGGCTTGGGCACTTATTGGTGATGCCTATACTGAGCAACAAGATTACGGGCAAGCAGCGCGTTACTACCAGCGGGCAGCTAATCACTACCCCAATAAAACTTTTACCCCCGTCTACTTGGCAAAGGCAGCACTGGTTTATGAAGCCGATGGTAAACTACTCAAAGCGCTGACATGTTATCAACGCATTGTCAAAGAGTTTCTCGAAGCAGAGCAGTATGGAGAAGCATGCAAGCATGTGGCCCGGATTAGTACGCTCGTACAACAATAGGAGGTGGCTAAGAGCCTTGCTATAAGAGCACTTTTAGAGCTAATGTCTGACAGTTGCCTAAGTACTGTATAGATCAGTACCATCGAAAGCGTTGGCATTAGGGAACAGCCCGCGGGAGCTACTTAGAGGTAGTCATCGGGTAAGTAGCCTACAAGGCATAGGTATCCGAATCAGTGGGGAGCGACCTCTACACGGACAGATTTAATCTTGCGCGCGTTGGCTGCTAGGATTGTGAAAGTAAACTTTTGATAACGTATTATTTCGTTCATGAGTGGTAGCCTGCCATGTAGCTCCAACAACAACCCACCTAGCGACTCATTCTCTCCTTTTACCATGTCAAATGCTGTGAGAGGCTCCTTGACAACTTTACAAAAGTCATGTAGCGGTATCTTGGCCTCAAAAACAAAGGTGTGATCGTCTACCTGTCTATACAATGCCCTGGCTTGGTCAAACTCATCTACAATATCCCCGACAATTTCCTCAATGATGTCTTCCATCGTGATTAAGCCAGATGTCCCGCCATATTCATCTACGACAATGGCCATCTGAATACCTTTTTTTCTGAAGCTCTGCTAGCAGCATATCTATTTTTTTTGTCTCTGGGACAAAGAACCCTCTACGCACCAAAGTTTGCCAGGAAAAGTGTTCGTCTTTATCCAAGTAAGGTAAGAGGTCTTTGGCGTGCAGTATTCCCTTTATGTTGTCTATGGTGTCTTCGTAGACCGGAAAGCGCGAGTGCCCCGATTTGTTTATCATCTCTACCAGCTGGGGATAGTGGAGATCCTCGTCAACGGCGATGAGCTCCGTACGCGGCTGCATGATTTGCTTAGCCGTAAGTCCGTTGAAGTTGACTACGCCTTGCAGGATGGCTCTTTCGTTGGCAGAGATGCCGCTAGCGGTAGTTAGCTCTAGTGCGCGGTGCAGCTTGTCTATGGACAAGTTATATCTTTCGCGGAAGCGCTTGCTACCCACCAGC